>NZ_JAODZG010000015.1:0-82233 GCF_029835135.1 Stenotrophomonas sp. GD04145
GCGCAGCTCCGTCTTGGGACACAATCCAGCAGGAGCTGCCGCCATGACGACTTTCGCTGCAACGATCGACGAGACGCTTGAACGCGAGCTGCCGGCGGCCAGCAGTGGCTGCCAGCACGCCTATGGGCGCATTGTGCTCGCCTGCCAGAACACCGTGACCGCCATCGCCCTGGCCATCACCGGCGATCGCCAGGCCAGCGAGGACATCGCGCAGGAAGCGTTCGTGAAGGGCTGGCAGCAGCTGCACCAGCTGCGCAGTTCCACCAGCTTCCTGCCCTGGCTGCGACAGATCACCCGCAACCTCGCGCGCGACTGGCTGCGTGCACAACGCGGCAGGCCCCTGAGCGGCGAGGCCGCCGAAGTTGCGCTGGGCATGGCGGCCGACCCCTCGCCGACTGCCGCCGACCGCCTGCAGCGACTGGAAGAGGAGGTTGCCGCCGAGGACATCATCTCGGCGCTGCCCACCGACAGCCGCGAAGTCCTGCTGCTTTACTACCGGGAAGGTCAGCGCTCGCAGCAGGTGGCGGACCTGCTGGGCCTGAGTGATGCGGCGGTGCGCAAGCGCCTGTCGCGGGCCCGCGCGCAGGTCCGCGAGGGACTGTTGCAGCGCTTCGGCGAATTCGCGCGCAGCAGCGCACCCAGCGCCGCCTTCGCAACCACTGTGGTCTCGATGGTGCTGATTGCTGCGCCCGGCACGGCCAGTGCCGCGATCCTGCTCGGCACCGGTGTGGGCATTGGCGGCAGCAAGCTGGGGCTGGGCGGCGCCAGCGCAGCCGGTGGTACCGCGATGGGATCGCTGACAGCGGCGCTGGGGCACCTGCATCTGGTCCCGGCCCACAACTGGGCAGCGATCGCCGGTGCCGTGCTGGGCGGCGTGCTGGGCAGCTACCTGGGCGGTCGCTTCCTGCTGTCCTACGCCGAAACGGAACCGGAGCGGGCCCAGGTCCGGCGCTTCGTCCATCTCAACACCTGGACCGTGATGGCCTGCTGCCTGTCCATACTGCTGGTCGTGCTGCTGCAGACGCCGGTATGGGTACACCTGGTGGTCATGGCCATCGGCCTGGGCGCGGTCAACTACCAGTGCCTGGGACCGCTGCAGCGCCTGATGCGGCCCTTGATCGTGCGCGACGCAGCGCGGCGCGGGCGGCAGGGCATCAACTGGAAGTACGAAGCGATGTACGGCCGCAGCGCCATCATCGCGATGAACCTGCTGGTGATCGCCCTGGTGGCCTATACGCTGCTCGACAGCGGTCGCCTGTAACGGACGACGCCGGCAGTCTGCCGGCGTCGTCGTCTAACGTTACGCCGCGATCAGCGCTGCGGCTTCGGTGCGGCGCCGTCACGCGGGCCCCCGTGGCGCGGGCCGCCATGCATCGAGCCCTTCGCCGCATCGAATTCGGCCTTGCTCAACTGGCCGTCCTTGTTGGTGTCGGCAGCGGCGAACCAGGCGTCGCGATGCTGCTTCATGCGCAGCTCGCGATCAGCCTTGTCCAGATAGCCGTCCTTGTTGAGATCGAGCTGGTCGAAACGTGCCGCCAGGCGCGGATCGGCCTTGGCCTCTTCGCGGCTGATGCGGCCGTCCTTGTCGGTGTCCAGCCTGGCCCAGCGCTCGCCGCCATGGCCGCCACGACGACCATGCTGCCCGCGCGGCATTTCATCGCGCGACAGCCTGCCGTCCTTGTTGCGGTCCAGTTCGTCGAACTTGGCCGCCAGACGTGGGTTGGCAGCGGCCTCGCTGCGGTCGATGACACCGTCACCGTTGGTGTCCAGCTTGGCCGGACGCTGTGCCGGTGCGGTCGGGGGAGTCGCCGCCAGCGCGACACCGGAGGCGGACGTGGCAAGCAGCAGGGCCAGCAGCAGGGGGGTACGGATCATGAGGTCACTCCTGGGGATGAGGTTGCGTCGGGGTGATCAGTTCACCCTCGAATGACAACAACGCCCGGCCGCGACGGCGGTTGACGCGGTCGCCAGCTCCGTTCATCCGGCGGACAGTCGCGTTCATTGCGACACGCTGGGGCTATGCTGTGGCCATGGCGATCCACGGCGACAGAGACGACGAACTGCGGCTGTTCCAGACCGGCGAGCACCCCTGCGGGTACTGGCCGGACCGGGTGGCGCGCGACCTGGTGATGGATCCCCACGACCGTCGCCTGGGCGGCCTGTATCCCCTCGCACTCAGCTGGGGCTTCCGCCGCAGCGGCGACCTGGTCTATCGGCCCCACTGCGCGCAGTGCCATGCCTGCGTGGCGGTACGGATTCCGGTGGCCCGGTTCGCACCGGACCGCAGCCAGCGTCGCTGCGCCACCCGCAACGCCGACCTGGAGGTGCGGATCACCGCCGCCACTGCGCGCGAGGATCTGTTTGCCCTCTACCACCGCTATCTGGTGCACCGCCACGCCAACGGCGGCATGGACGATCATGGCCCGCATGAGTTCGAGCAGTTCCTGATCGGCAGCTGGTCGCACACCCGCTTCCTGGAGATGCGCCTGCCGGGCCACGATGGCCGGCCCAGCCAGCTGCTCGGAGTGGCCGTCACCGATGTCACCGAGCACGGCCTTTCGGCGGTCTATACCTTCTTCGATCCAGACCACGCAGCGCGGGGACTGGGCACGTTCGCCATCCTGCAGCAGATCGAATGGGCGCGTCGCGAAGGACTGCCGCACGTCTATCTGGGCTACTGGATCCGTGAACACCAGAAAATGGACTACAAGCGCCGCTTCCGTCCGCTGGAGGCCTATGATGGCCGTCGCTGGCACGATTTCGACCGCGATCTGGACGGCCGCTGACAAACCGCTGACACCGGGCGGGGTGCACAATAGGCGGCATGAACACCCAACCCCTGATTCTTGCCCTGGCCCTGCTGTGTGGCGCTGCGGCCCCTGCTCTTGCCAGGACCCCTGCGATGACCGAAACACCGTCCGCATCGCTGCGCCTGGCCACCTACAACACGTCGCTGTACTCCGATGAGGCCGGCGGCCTGATCAGGGAGCTTGAAGGCGACAGCGCGCATGCGCGCAAGATTGCCGCCGTGCTGCAGCAGGTGCGCCCGGACCTGGTGCTGCTGAACGAATTCGATTTCGACGACGCCCATCGCGCCGCCGACCTGTTCCAGAAGCGCTACCTGGAAGTGGCGCAGCCGGGCGGCGGCGCGCCGCTGCACTTCGCCTACCGCTACCTGGCCCCGGTCAACACCGGCGTGCCCAGTGGCCTGGACCTGGACAACAACGGCGTGGTCGGCGGCGAAGGTCGCAGCCGTGGCAACGATGCCTGGGGCTACGGCCTGCACCCGGGCCAGTACGGCATGCTGGTGCTGTCGCGCTACCCGATCGATGAAGCCAAGGTACGCAGCTTCCAGCTGCTGAAGTGGAGCACGATGCCGGGCGCGATCCGTCCGGTCGATCCGCGCAGCGGGCAGAGCTTCTACAGCGACGCCGTGTGGTCGCAGCTGCGCCTGTCGTCGAAGTCGCACTGGGATGTACCGGTGCAGACCCCGGCAGGCGTGGTGCATGCGCTGGTCTCGCACCCGACGCCGCCGGTGTTCGACGGCCCGGAAAAGCGCAACGCGGCGCGCAACCACGACGAACTGCGCCTGTGGCAGGAGTATCTCACCGCGGGTGACAAGCCCTGGCTGTGCGACGACAAGGGCCAGTGCGGAGGTCTGGCGCAGGATGCACGCTTCGTGATCCTCGGCGATCTCAACAACGACCCGGTCGACGGCGATGGCCGCCACGAGGCGATCGTCGAACTGATCGAGAACGCACGCGTATTGCGCTACCCCACCCCGCGCAGCGCGGGGGGTGAGGAAACCAGCCTCGCCTATGCCGCCAAGGGCATCGTGCGCAAGGGTGCGCCCTTCCACGCCACCGGCGACTTTGGCCCGAAGTCCGGCACCCTGCGACTGGATTACGTGCTGCCTTCCACCGGGTTCCAGTACGTGGGCAGTGGCGTGTTCTGGCCAGCCAGCAACAGCCCTGAAGCGAAGATTGCCGACGGCAGCGACCACCACCTGGTGTGGGTGGATGTGAAGTGACCCCAGGCGCCAGGCGCGCTGCTCTGCCTTGCAGAAAGCCGCCGGGCGCGGCCCGGCGCTACCGGCTTACGGGCGCAGCTCGACGCCGATGGCGTCGGCGGCATCACGGGCGATCGAGCGCGCCTCGTCGATGGTGTCGGCGCGCGCCAAGGTGACGCCGACACGGCGCTGACCGTGCACGCTCGGCTTGCCGAACAGGCGCACGGCCGTATCCGGCACCTGCAGTGCGGCCGCGACGTTGTTGAAGTACGGCACGCCTTCGCCCTGCGCCAGCAATGCACAGGATGCCGACGGACCACTCTGGCGGATCACCGGAACCGGCAGGCCCAGGATGGCGCGTGCGTGCAGCGCGAACTCGCTCAGTTCCTGCGATACCAGCGTCACCAGGCCAGTGTCGTGCGGGCGCGGGGACACTTCGCTGAACCACACTTCATCGCCCTTCACGAACAGCTCCACGCCGAACAGGCCCCAGCCACCCAGGTCATCGGTGATCGCACGCGAGATCTCCTCCGCGCGCGCCAGCGCCTTGTCCGACATCGGCTGCGGCTGCCAGCTCTCGCGGTAATCGCCGTCCTTCTGCAGATGACCGATCGGCGCGCAGAACGAGGTACCTGCCGCATGGCGCACGGTCAGCAGAGTGATCTCGTAGTCGAAATCGATGAATCCCTCGACGATGCAGCGGCCGGCGCCCGCGCGGCCGCCGGTCTGCGCATACTCCCAGGCCGGCGCGATGTCCGCTTCGCTGCGCAGCGTGCTCTGTCCCTTGCCCGAGGAGGACATCACCGGCTTGACCACGCACGGCAGGCCGATGGCGGCCACGGCGGCGCGGTACTCCGCCTCGGTATCGACAAAGCGGTAGGGCGAGGTTGGCAGGCCCAGCGTCTCGGCGGCCAGGCGGCGGATGCCCTCACGGTCCATGGTCAGGCGTACGGCACGCGCGGTGGGGATCACCCGCAGGCCCTGCTCCTGTTCCAGCTGTACCAGCGTCTCGGTGTGGATCGCCTCGATCTCCGGCACCACCAGATGAGGCTGTTCCTGGGCGATCAGCGCACGCAGCGCCATCGCATCCAGCATGTCGATCACGTGCGAACGATGCGCGACCTGCATGGCGGGCGCATCGGCGTAGCGGTCGGCGGCGATCACCTCCACGCCCAGCCGCTGCAGCTCGATGGCCACTTCCTTGCCGAGTTCGCCCGAGCCCAGCAGCAGCACACGGGTGGCGGAGGGCGAGAGGGGGGTTCCGAGCTTGGCCATGGAAGGGTCCGGCAGTGATGTGAAGGCGGGTGGGCATTCTAGCCGGTCCAGCGGCGGTTCCCGACGAACGGTAGTCGCCATCTGATATCAATTTGATATCGTAGCCTCGAACCCTCAAGGACGTACTGCCATGAAAGAGAAGTCGCTGTCCTCCCTCAACGGCCTGGGCACTCTGGCGGGCGCATTGCTCGTCGCCGTCTTCGGCGGTGTGCTGTTCGTGCTGGGCATCGCCGCCAAGGCGTCGACCGGCTCCCCCAACCTGCTGATGATGCTGGTTGGCGCGCTGGTCGCGGTGGTGGCGCTGTTCGCGCTGGCGGGCCTGTACACCGTGCAGCCGAACCAGGCCGCGGTGGTGAGCCTGTTCGGCAAGTACGTCGGCACCGTGAAAGACAATGGCCTGCGCTGGAACAACCCCTTCTACAGCAAGCGCCACGTCAGCCAGCGCGTGCGCAATTTCGAAAGCGGTAAGCTGAAGGTCAACGAGCTCGATGGCAGCCCGATCGAGATCGCCGCAGTGATCGTCTGGCAGGTGGTCGATGCCTCCGAAGCGGTCTACAACGTGGACGACTACGAGAGCTTCGTGCACATCCAGTCCGAATCGGCGCTGCGCGCGATGGCCACCAGCTATCCCTACGACCAGCATGAAGAGGGCCAGCTCGCGCTGCGCAGCCACGCCAGCGAGATCTCCCAGCACCTGAAGAACGAGTTGGCCGAGCGCCTGGCCGACGCCGGCGTGCAGGTGATCGACGCACGCATCAGCCACCTGGCCTATGCTGCCGAAATCGCCCAAGCCATGCTGCAGCGCCAGCAGGCCAACGCGGTGATCGCGGCACGCACGCGCATCGTTGCCGGTGCGGTCGGCATGGTCGAGATGGCCCTGGGCGAACTGCAGAAGAACGGCGTGGTGCATCTGGACGAGGAACGCAAGGCGCACATGGTCAGCAACCTGTTGACCGTGCTGTGTTCGGACCGGGGCACGCAGCCGATCGTCAACGCCGGTTCGCTGTACTGAATCACCCTCGCAACGGGGCGCCCCACCGCCCCGCCAGGAGCATCCATGAGCGAGAAGAAAGCCTATCCACTGCGCATCAACGCCGACGTCCTGGCCGCGGCGCAGCGCTGGGCCGACGACGAACTGCGCAGCCTCAACGCGCAGATCGAGTACCTGCTGCGCGACGCGCTGCGCAAGGCCGGCAGGCTGCCGCATCCCAAGCCACCTCAGGAGGAGAAGGAATGAGCAAGCGCTGGACGTACCAGACCCTGGAAGTGCCCTCGACGCTGATGGGCAGCATGAAGACCGAAGCCGTGCAGGAGGCGTTGAACAAGCAGGGCCAGCTTGGCTGGGAGCTGGTCAACATCGTGATCCCCGCGCCGATGAGCGCAGCGGTGCTGGTCTTCAAGAAGGAGCTCTGACCATGCAGACCCGCCGTTCGCTGTTCGCTCTGTCACTGGCGCTGCTGAGCGGTGGCGCATTCGCCGCCGAACCGCAGCAGGTTGCCGCCCGGTTGCTGGACCACCTGCAGGCCGGCCGCATCGCCGATGCGGAGGCGATGCTGACCCCGCAGATGGCCCGTGCCGTTCCCGCCGAGAAGCTCGACAGCGTGTGGCGGTCCCTGGGCGAACTGCAGCAGCGCGGCCAGGCCCGCAGCAGCGAGCAGCAAGGCCTGCACCTGGTGGAAGTTCCGCTGCAGTTCACCGGTGGCGCGGTGATCGCGCAGGTGGCCGTGGATGCACAGGACAAGGTCGCCGGCCTGCTGCTGCGCCCCGCCCCCGCGGCCAAGGCACCGCCGCCGCCGGCCGATGCGACCTACAGCGAAGTTGATTTCAGTGTGCCGCAGACACGCGGTGCGCTGCCCGGCACGCTGGCGCTGCCCAAGGGCAAAGGCCCGTTCCCGGCAGTGGTGCTGGTGCACGGCTCGGGCCCGCAGGACCGTGACGAAACCATCGGCGGCAACCGTCCCTTCCTCGATATCGCCCGTGGCCTCGCCGCGCACGGAATCGCGGTACTGCGCTACGACAAGCGCACTCTCGCCCGGCCCCAGGATTTCCAGAGCGGCACCTTCACTGTCGATGACGAATCCACCGACGATGCGGTGGCGGCACTGGAGGCCGTCGCCAGCGACCCGCGCATCGACGGCCGCCGCGTGTTCGTGCTCGGCCACAGCCAGGGCGGCATGCTTGCGCCACGCATCGCCAGCCGCTGGCCACAGGCGCGTGGCGCCATCCTGTGGGCCGCTCCCGCGCGCACGCTGCTGGACCTGCTGCCGGAACAGAACCGCTACCTGCTGAGCCTGGACGGCGACATCAGCGCGGCCGGTCAGGCGCTGCTGGACAAACTGGACAGCCAGATCGCCGCAGCACGTGGCAGCACGCCGGTACCCGCCAGCGAACTGCCACTCGGCGTTCCGCAGTCCTTCTGGAAGAGCATCGAAGCCGTAGATGCCCGCGCCGATGCACAGCGGCTGCGCGCACCGCTGCTGATGCTGCATGGCGGGCGCGATTTCCAGGTTCCCGATGCCGACTGGGCACTCTGGCAGAAGGCCCTCGCCCGGCGCGACGATGTGCAGTGGCGGACCTATCCGGCGCTGAACCACATCGGCATCGCTGGCAGCGGCCCGAGTTCGTTGAAGGAGTACACCCGGCCCGGCCATGTCGATGCGGGGTTGATCGATGACATCGCCCGATGGGTGGAGGCACAACGATGAGCCCCAATGAAGCCCGTCCGTTCGAGCTGGCTGGCAGTTCACCCCTGCGCGTGCTGTGGGTGCTGTTGCCGGTGCTGGCCGTGCTGGTCATCAGCGTGTACGTGCAGTTCAGCCGCACGCGTGCGCCTGCACCATGGATGGAAGTCACCCTGTCGCCGCCGTTCTTCCTGATGAACGGCAGCGCGGCATGGAGCATCGCCGTGCTGGTGCTGATCGGCGTGGGCCTGGGCACTTCGTTCTTCCGCCGCCGCGTGGAGCTGGTGGGTGGCGTGCTGGATGTGCGCTCGACGCTGTACCGGCGGCGTACACCGGTGCGCGACATGCTGCTGGACCAGGCCGAGGTAGTGGACCTGGCGCAGGACCGCCGCTATGGCATCCGCTTCAAGACCAACGGCTACTCGATGCCCGGCTTCTATTCCGGGCATATGCGGCTGCAGGGCGGCGGCAAGGGCTTCGCCCTGGTCACCGACCGTCACCGCACGCTGGCGATCCCGGTGCGCGGCGGCAGCACCCTGCTGCTGAGCATGGAACGCCCACAGGCATTGCTTGACGCCCTGCGCAAGGTGGCCGCAGCCGCGCCACGGCAGTAAGCTGCGGACATGCATCGCCGACCGCTGCTGCTGCTGAACACCGAGGCCATCGAACTGTGGCCGGCCGATCTGCTGCGCGCGCGCAGCAACCTCGATGCACGCCTGCTGGCGCGGGCCCGCTGGGTGCTGCGGCGCAAGCGCGATGGCCGCTATCTGGCCGCCGTGCTGACGCAGGGCGTTCATTCGCTGGTGCCGCGTCTGCCGCACGAGCCTGGCGTGGAGGAGGCGCTGGCACTGCTGGATGCCCGCGCGTCACGCCCTTTCGCTGCGGCACTGGAGCAGCGATGGCTGCCCCTGGCGGGCTTGCAGCAACGCCTGCAGCACCTTGGCCTGGATGCGCAGGGTTACGCGGATGACACCGGGCTGCCGCTGGAAGCCGAGCCGTGCCTGCTGCATTTCGCCGGCCGCGATCGCTTTTCGCGGCCCCTGTGGTTGCGCCGCGACGCGGCGCAGGGGTGGCGGCGGATGCGCCTGCACGCGGCCCGCGATGGCGTTGCCCTGGATGCCATTTCCGGCTTCCGCAGCCATGCGTACCAGTTGGGAATCTTCGAGCGGAAGCGCGGCCGCGGCCTGAGCGTGGCGGAGATCCTGAAGGTCAACGCCGCGCCGGGCTTCAGCGAACACCACAGCGGGCACGCGCTGGATATCGGCACCCCGGGCGATGCACCTGCAGAGGAATCGTTCGAGCGTACCGATGCGTTCGCGTGGCTGCAGGCGCACGCCCGCGGGCATGGATTCCACCTGAGCTACCCGCGCGGCAACCCGCACGGGATCGTCTACGAGCCCTGGCACTGGTGCTGGAAACCGGCCAACGGCTGAGCCCCTCCCCGCACTGCCCTCACCGCCGCAGGGCGTCGATCGCCAGCAGCACCCATCCCACCATCAGGCTGGTGCCGCCCACAGGCGCCAGCCGGGTAGGCCACTGCCAGAGCGCGCTGCCCACCAGGCTGCCGGAGAACAGCCCGACGCCCAGCAGCAGCACGTACAGCGCCAGATGTGCGATCACGCCCTGCGCGCGCCGTCCCACTGCAACCAGCACGGCACCATGGGCGAACGCATACAGCGCCGCCATGTTCAGATGCTGCTGCGCCTGCGGATCGGACACGCCATGCGAGGCATAGGCCGACAGGCCGATCGAAGCGGCCGCCAACAGCGCACCGATGCAGGCCAGCAGCGAGGGCTTACGCGCACGTCGTTCCAGATTGAACATGACTGCTCCTTGCGCGGCGCCCGCCCGGCGGCGGACGCGGGATGAAAAAAAACGCGCCGCAGGAAGCGGCGCGTTTTCGTGTCCAACACTACATGGGTCAGCCAGCGCTTACTTGACGGCCCAGTAGATGTCGTAGGTGCCTTCCTGGGTGAACGACTTGTCCACGCCGTCCTTCCACGATTCGTACGGACGGTCGATGACTTCGTTGCCCGAGGTCACTGCCCACGCACGCAGGCCGTTGCGGGCCACGTCCAGGCCGGCCATGTGACCGGTGTAGGCCGCATGCGCCGAACGATGCGGGGCGACATGCACGTACTTGACCGGGGCACCACCGTCGATCTTGACGGTCAGCTCCTCACCGGTGGCGCCTTCGGTACCCTTCTTCTTCACCGGCTGTGCGATGTCGAAGGCGTACTTCTCGGCACCGAAATCGGTGGTGATGATGCGGAACGGACCGGCGGCTTCAAGGCCATTGGCCTCCATCACGCGCTTGATCCACTCCTGGTTGTCCTTGATGGACTTGGTGATGGTGTCCTGGCCGCGGTCGACGTTGCCGGCGTTGACGACCAGCAGGTCTTCGGCCGGCACCTGCACGATACCCAGATCGGTCAGCGGCGCTTCCGGAGTGCGGTAGTCGACGTTCGGCACGGTGGCCAGCATGTTCGCCATGCGCGACAGGCCCAGCTTGATGTCGTCGCCGATCTGGCGGCTGACATACAGGCCGGCGTAGCGACCGAACAGGTCGAAGCCGTACTTCACCGAGTAGTCCTGGGTGATCTTGACGTTGCGACCACCCTTGCCGGTCGGCTCCAGATTGAAGGTGGTGACCTTGTCGTGACCCTTGGTCGGGTCTTCGATGGCGATCACAACACGCTTGTTCTCTTCGGCCTCGGTCACCTTCCAGGAACCGTTGCCCAGGTCCTTGGAGGAGAAGTCGAGGGTGGCACCGACGCCGGAGGCCGGGCCGGACAGCTTCAGTTCAACGGCGGGATCGCGCAGTACCAGCGGGTTCCAGTCCTTGAAGCGGCGCAGGCTGCTGACCGTGTCGTACACGATCGTCATCTTGCGGTTGGTCTCGATGCTTTCGGTGATGTGGCGCTCGCCCGGCAGACATACGCCAATGATGACGAACAGGCCAGCCACGATCCCCAAGGCGATCAGGAACTCGATAATACGGGTCATTCAGGAGTCTCCGGGGCCGATCCCACGGCCGGGTTGATTGAAGCGAAGCGCCAATCCTAGCAGGCTTCGCGGGCATTGTTTATCGCGATTGGCGCACCGGTTTCCCTGCCGGCTGCGTATTTGTATGGACAAAGGATTGGCAGGGTAGCGCATCCGGCCGCCCCGCATGTAGGGGGCAACCCGCCCCGGGGCCCGGGAATGCCGGCCAAACCTTTGCCGCAAAAGGCTTTTCGTCAGACCAGCTGCAGTTCGAACGCCTTCAGGACGGCCCGCGTACGGTCGCGCACGCCCAGCTTGGACAGGATGTTGGACACATGGTTCTTGATGGTGCCCTCGGCCACGCCCAGCGAATTGGCGATCTCCTTGTTGGAGAAGCCGCTGGCCATCAGCCGCAGGATCTCCGTCTCGCGGTCGGTCAGCGGGTCCGGCCGGTCCAGGCTGACAAAATCATTGCGCATGTGTTCCAGCCCGGACAGCAGCCGCTGGGTCACCGCCGGCTGCACCAGCGATCCGCCGTCAGCCACGGTGCGGATGGCGCCCACCAGCTGGTCCAGGGTCACGTCCTTGAGCAGATACCCCTTGGCGCCGGCCTTGAGGCCCGCCAGCACCAGCTGGTCGTCGTCGAAGGTGGTCAGGATGATGGTCGGCGGCAGCTGTTCCAGCCGCGACAGGACCTGCAGCGCCTCCAGCCCGGACATCACCGGCATGCGCATGTCCATCAGGACCACATCCGGACGGACCTGGGGCACCAGTTCGACCGCCTGCCGGCCGTCGCCGGCCTCGGCCACCACCTCGATGCCGTCGTCCAGCGCCAGCAGCGAGCGGATTCCCTGCCGCACCAGGGTTTGGTCGTCGACCAGGCAGACGCGAATCATCAACGCACTCCTTCAGGAACCTTGGTAAGGGCGGCCACCAGCACGGTTGCCGGCACCGTCGCACGCAGGCAGAAGCCTTCGCCGGGGCGGGTTTCCACCTGCAGCTGGCCACCGCATTGTTGCAGGCGCTCGCGCATCCCGCGCAAGCCATTGCCCACATTGACCATTTCCGCGCCGACGCCGTCGTCGCGCGCCTCGACCACCACCCGGTCCGGCGCCTCACGGTACACCCGGATCCACAGATGACGGGCCCCGGAGTGGCGCACCGTATTGGTGATGATCTCCTGGGTGCAGCGCAGCAGCACGTGGGCCCGCTGCGGATCCTCCACGTTCAGGGGATCCTCGATGTCCAGCTGGATGTCCAGCGAGGGCACGTTCTCGGTCAGCGGGCGCAGCGCAGCAGCCAGGTCGATGGCGCTGGTCTCGCGCAGCTGGCTGACCACTTCGCGCACATTGCCCAGCAGCAGCTTGGCCAGCGTGTGCGAGCGTTTCACGTGGTCCAGCGCCTTGCCTTCGGCGAGATGGCCGGCCACTTCCAGGTTCAGGGTCAGCGCGGTCAACTGATGCCCCAGCAGGTCATGCAGCTCGCGCGAGATGCGGGTGCGCTCGTTGACCCGTGCGCTCTCGGCCAGCAGGGCGCGGGTCGCCCTCAGCTCCGCATTCAGCCGGCGCTGCTCGTCGCGGGCGTCGGTCTGCTGCCGTGCGACCAGGCTGGTCACGAACATGAACATGGAGAAGCCGCCATACAGCAGCGACTGCATGAGTGCCTCGAACAACGGCATGTCGAGGATCAGATAGTAGACCGGCAGCACCGCCAGCTGGCTGAGCAGCAACCAGATCACGCCACTGCGCACGGGCAGCATCCACGGGATCACCCCGGCGGCCACCATCATCAGGATGCTGCCCAGGCCCGAACCGCTCAGGTAGCTGACGCCCAGGGCCGAGCCGGTCAGTACCACCAGCACCACCCGGTCGTACCAGGCGGCCTGGCTGCTGTCGCGCAGGCCACGGGTCAGCCAGAAGTAGCCGGCGCCGAAGAACAGGTAGGCGGCAAACAGCCACAGGGACCAGCTGTCGATGCCGCTGCCCCCGTGCCGCAGCATCGACTCGTATTGGGAATACACCACGGGCAGGCCGACCATGACCCAGGTGAACAGGCCGGCCAGGCGCAGGACTCGGATTTGGCTGAGATATCCCAACATGGAGGCATCTTAGGCTGAACCAGCGCTCCTGCCCCCGGGCAGAAGTCATGGCGACGGGCGTGCCCCCGCCAGCCACCCATGCAATAATCGTGCGCAGGGTCCGTTGCAGGACCAACCGCGTTACCCCACGGAGTCACAATGTCGATTGTCATCCGCGACGTGCGCGAGCACGAGCTCGATTCCGTCCTGGCTTTGAACAACAACGCTGGCCTGGCCATCCTTCCGCTGGATGCCGCACGCCTGCGCCTGTTCTATGAAACCGCTGAGTACTTCCGCGTCGCCGAGCGCGACGGCAACCTGGCCGGGTTCCTGATCGGCTTCGGCAGCGACAGCCAGCACGACAGCAGCAACTTCGCCTGGTTCAAGCAGCAGCTGGACACCCCGTTCTTCTATATCGACCGCATCGTGGTCGCCAGTCGCCGCCGCGGTGGTGGCGTCGGCCGGGCGTTCTACGCCGATGCGCAGAGCTTCGCCGAGCTGCGCTACCCGCAGATGACCTGCGAAGTCTTCCTCGACCATGGTGCCGATGCCGCCCTGCTGTTCCACGGCAGCTTCGGCTTCCGCGAGCTGGGCCAGAACACCATGCCGCAGGTCGATGTGCGCGCCAGCATGCTGGCCAAGGAACTGTGCAGCTACCCGTGGGTACAGGAGACCTACGGCGGCAAGCTGCCGGATGTGGCATGGACACGCGACCGGCAGCTGCCGGCGCAGGCACAGCGGCCGACGGGGACCTGAGCGTGGCGGTGAATTTCGATTACGAACAGGCAGGTGAACTGAAGATCGGCCAGGTCGGCATCGCCAACCTGCGCGTGCGGACCCTCGATGTCGAACGACTCGTGCAGGAAATGCGCGAACGGGTGACCCGCGCCCCGAAACTGTTCGGCCGTGCCGCGGTGATCCTGGACTTCGGCGGCCTCAGCCAGGTACCGGACGTGGCCACCGCGCAGGCACTAGTCGATGGACTGCGCAGCGCCGGCGTGCTGCCGGTGGCGCTGGCCTATGGCACCAGTGCGGTCGACCAGCTCTCGCAGCAGCTCGGCCTGCCGCTGCTGGCCAAGTTCCGCGCCCAGTACGAGCGTGTCGAGACCGAGCCGGCCCCGCCGCCTGCGCCTGCGCCTGCGCCGGAGCCGCGCCGCGCCGCCCGCGCTGAACCGAAGCCGGCCCCGGCCGCTCCGGTGGCCAGGGTGGCCGAGGGCTCGGCACCGCAACCGGGCCGCATGCAGCTCGGCAATGTACGTTCCGGCCAGCAGCTGTACGCGGAGAACTGCGACCTGACGGTCATGGCGACCGTCGGCGCCGGTGCCGAGGTCATCGCCGACGGCAGCATCCATATCTACGGCACCCTGCGCGGCCGCGCGCTGGCGGGTGCCCAGGGTAACACCGCGGCACGCATCTTCTGCCGTGATTTCCATGCGGAACTGGTGGCCATTGCCGGCCACTACAAGGTACTGGACGATGTCCCGGACAACCTGCGCGGCAAGGCCGTGCAGGTGTGGCTGGAACAGGACCAGGTCAAGATCGCTGCGCTGGACTGACGCAGCCCCAACATCATGCAGAACCAGGAGAAGTCCTTTGGCTGAAATCATCGTAGTCACCTCCGGCAAGGGCGGCGTCGGCAAGACCACTACCAGCGCGAGCCTGGCCTGCGGCCTGGCACGGCGCGGCAAGAAGGTGGCGGTGATCGACTTCGACGTCGGCCTGCGCAACCTCGACCTGATCATGGGCTGCGAACGCCGCGTGGTGTACGACTTCGTCAACGTCGTGCACGGCGAAGCCACCCTCAAGCAGGCCCTGATCAAGGACAAGCGCTTCGACAACCTGTACGTGCTGGCTGCCTCGCAGACCCGCGACAAGGACGCGCTGACCCAGGAGGGCGTGGGCAAGGTGCTGAAGGACCTGGCCGCCGACGGTTTCGACTTCGTGATCTGCGACTCCCCGGCCGGTATCGAGAAGGGTGCCTTCCTGGCGATGTACTTCGCCGACCGCGCGGTGGTGGTGGTGAACCCGGAAGTGTCCTCGGTGCGCGACTCTGACCGCATCATCGGCCTGCTGGATTCGAAGACGCACAAGGCCGAATCCGGCCAGGACGTGCCGGCCTTCCTGCTGCTGACCCGCTACAGCCCGTCGCGCGTGGAAACCGGCGAGATGCTGAGCATCGTCGACGTGGAGGAAGTGCTGGGCCTGAAGGCGATCGGCGTGATCCCCGAATCGGGTGACGTGCTGAACGCCTCCAACAAGGGCGAGCCGGTGATCCTCGACGGCGAATCGATCGCTGGCCAGGCGTATGACGATGCGGTGAGCCGCATCCTGGGCGAGGAGCGGCCGATGCGCTTCACCACCGTGGAGAAGAAGGGCTTCTTCAGCAAGCTGTTCGGAGGGTAAGCATGGGCCTGTTTGATTTCCTCAAAGCGAAGAAGACCACCGCCGAAACCGCCAAGAACCGCCTGCAGATCATCATCGCGCAGGAGCGCAGCCATCGCGGTGGCCCGGACTACCTGCCGCTGCTGCAGCGCGAGCTGCTCGAAGTGATCAAGAAGTACGTCAACATCGACGTCGACGCGGTGAAGGTCGACCTGGTCAAGGATGGCCAGCACGACGTGCTGGACATCTCCGTGGCGCTGCCGGAAGGCCCGGAAAAGCCCTGACCCCCTGCCCCGCCCGTGCCTGCATGGGCGGGGCTGCACGATTCCGCATGACTGACACGACAACCGCCGTGGACATCACCTGCGTGGGCGATATCGCCTTCGCCGATGCACAGCGCCTGCTTGCCGCGCATGGGCTGGAGCTGCACCACGTCGCCGCCGGCGAGCCGATTCCCGGCAGCTACTGGGGTGAACCTGAAGCAGGCATCATCGCCAGCAACGTGTATGTGCGCGACGACACGCCCGTGCATTCGATGCTGCACGAGGCCTGCCACCTGATCGTGCTGCCGCCGGAGCGGCGCGCGCAGGTGCATACCGATGCCACTGATTCGGTCGCCGAGGAAGATGCCACGTGCTATCTGCAGATCGTGCTGGCCGCGCAGCTGCCCGGTGTCGGCAGCGCACGGCTGATGGCCGACATGGATGCGTGGGGGTATACGTACCGGTTGGGATCGACGAGAGCGTGGTTCGAGCAGGACGCCGAAGACGCGAAGGCGTGGTTGATCGAACGCGGGTTGCCAGTGGCGTAAGGCCGCGGGCGCGGTTGGCCACGGGCGCGTGGCGACGCGCCGAACTCTGCGGCGCCCCTCTTTTCACTCGGCGCGGTTCGAGCAGGACGCCGAAGACGCGAGAGCCTGGCTGATCGAACGTGGATTGCCGGTAGCGTGACGCGCCGCGAAACGGGGTCAGATCCCTTTTGCGCAGCAAAAGGGATCTGACCCCCTCACCCCTGCCCTGCCAGCGCACGCAGGGTGATGCCGACGATGTACGCCAGGTAGGTTCCGGTGGCGTAGCCCATCGTTCCCAGCAGCACGCCTACCGGTGCCAATGCAGGATGGAAGGCGGCGGCCACCACGGGCGCCGAGGCCGGACCGCCGATGTTCGACTGCGAGCCGATGGCGAAATAGAAGAACGGCACCTTCAGCAACCGGCCCAGGCACCACAGCAGCACGATGTGCACGGCGATCCAGATCAGGCCGAGCAGGAACAGCCACGGACGGTCCAGCAATGCCAGCAGATCCATCTGCATGCCGATGCAGGCGATCAGGAAGTACAGCAGCAGCGACCCCAGACGTGACGCTCCCGCTCCCTCCAGCGTGCGCGCGCGGGTGAAACTCAGGCCCAGGCCCAGCGTGGTCGACAGCACCACCACCCAGACGAAGGGAGCATCCAGGCTGAACTGCGATGCCCAGCCGACATGGGTCTTGAACCAGGCCGCCAGCGGCGCGCCGATTGCATGCGCCAGACCGACGCCCCCGAACGCAACGGCGACGATCAGCATCAGATCGGTCAGGCTGGGAATGCGCTCGTGTTCGGCCTGGAAGCGCGCGATGCGTTCCTTCAGTTCGTCGATGGCCGAGGTATCGGCACCGCTGCGTGCGTCGATCTTCGCGGCGCGCCCGGCGAGGAAGATCAGTACCGCCATCCAGACGTAGCCGACACCCACGTCGACCACGGCGAACTGGCCGAAGGTGGTGGCGTTGACGTCGAATACTTCGCGCATCGCCAGCATGTTGGCGCCACCGCCGATCCAGCTGCCGGCCAGTGCGGCCATGCCGGCCCAGGTGTCGCCGGCAATGGTTTCCGGGTGCAGCGCGCGCATCAGCAGGAAGGCGACCACGGCACCGAGCATGATGCTGGCGGAGGCGCCCAGGTACATCAGTACCAGCTTCGGCCCCAG
The DNA here is from genome assembly GCF_029835135.1 of Stenotrophomonas sp. GD04145. Taxonomy (NCBI): domain Bacteria; kingdom Pseudomonadati; phylum Pseudomonadota; class Gammaproteobacteria; order Lysobacterales; family Lysobacteraceae; genus Stenotrophomonas; species Stenotrophomonas sp. GD04145. The sequence goes on from NZ_JAODZG010000015.1 coordinate 17,372, forward strand.
CCGCAGGATGCCCTTGATGTCCACCGCCAGGGTCAGCAGCACCAGCGCCGCCGGCAGCAGGATGTCACGCGCGACCGGGTTGTACAGCGCGGTGTTCTGCCCGTCGATCAGGCCGACGGTGTTGTAGATGCCAGGAATGAGATAACACAGCAGCAACGCCGGCACGAAGGTGTAGAAGCGCTTCCACGGCCCCTGCTCGCGCGAGGCGGTCCAGAACACGGCCCCCAAAGTGGCGGCGATCAGGCCGAAGACCACGATGTCGTTCTGGATCAGGGCGTTCGAAGTCATGCGGGCGCTCGGGTAGAGCCGAGCCATGCTCGGCTGCTGTTGGCGGGAAAGGAGGCACAGAGCAGCCGAGCATGGCTCGGCTCTACAAAAAGCAGAGCGCCGCCCTGGGGGGCGGCGCCGGACCGGCTTATTCGCCGATATGCTGCTTCAGCCAGCCGTTGACCGTGTCATGCCACAGGATGCTGTTGTGCGGCTTGAGCACCCAGTGGTTCTCGTCCGGGAAGTACAGGAACTTCGACTCGATCCCCTGCCGCTGCGCCGCCGTGAATGCCGCCAGGCCCTGCTCGACCGGAATACGGAAGTCCTGCTGGCCATGGATGATCAGGATCGGCTTCTTCCAGTCCGCCACGTGGTTGACCGGGTTGAACTTCTCGTAGTTCGCCGCCTTCTGGTACGGCGTGCCGCCCTGCTCCCACTCGGTGAACCACAGCTCCTCGGTGGCGTAGCCCATCATGCGCTGGTCGAACACGCCATCGTGGTTGACCAGGCACTTGAACGGGCCGTTCCAGTTGCCGGCGATCCAGTTGACCATGAAGCCGCCATAGCTGGCGCCCAGAGCACAGGCCTTGTCACCGTTGAGGAACGAATACTTCTTCAGTGCCGCGTCCCAGCCCTTCTGCAGGTCCTCCAGCGGACGATCACCCCAGTGCTGGCTGATCGCATCGGTGAATGCCTGACCGTAACCGGTGGAGCCGTGGAAATCGATCATCACCACCGCGTAGCCCTGGCCCGCATAGGTCTGCGGATTCCAGCGGTAGCTCCAGCCGTTGCCGAAGCTGCCCTGCGGACCGCCATGGATCAGGAACGCGACCGGGTAGGACTTGCCTTCCTGGTAGTTGTGCGGCTTGACCACATAGCCGTGCACGGTGTCGTTGTTCCAGCCCTTGAACGAGAACTGCTCGAAATCGCCGAAACTGACGTCCTTCAGCACGTCGCCGGCAGACGGTGTCAGCGCACGCAGCTCGCCCATCGGCTGGCCGGCGGCTGGCAGCAGGCCGACCAGCACCTGGTCGTTGCTCTTCAGGCTGTTGCGGGTGATCGCCACGCTGGTGCCGGCCACATCGACGGCGGTCACGCTGCCATCGCCGATCAGGCGGGTGGCCTTGCCGGTGGCGACATCGATCTGGAACAGCGGGTGCTCGCCCAGATCATCGGCGGTGGTATAGATGCTGGCGCCATCGGCGGACAGCACGATGCCACCCGCCGAGCGATCCCACTGCGGGGCGATCTCACGGCTCTTGCCGCTGGCCAGATCCATCGCCATCAGGCCGAAGCGATCAGCTTCAAAGCCGGGGCGCTTCATCGCACGGTAGAACAGCGTCTTGCCATCGGCACTGAACACCGGACCCGCGTCCCATGCCGGGTTGGAGGCGGTCAGGTTCACCGGTGCCTGACGACCGGCAGCATCGAAGCGATAGAGGTCGAAGTTGGTCGACCACGGTTCCTCGCGGCCCGCCACGCGGATGCTGGCGACCACGCTGCTGCCGTCCGGCGACCACACGAAGTCATCATTGCCACCGAATGGCTTGGACGGCGCATCGCCATCGAGGGTGGCGCTCAGCGCTGAAGCCCCCTTGACCGGGCCGGCCTGGGCACCCGGCAGCGGCGCGACGAACAGGGTGTTGCGACGGCCGTCGTTCCAGGTATCCCAATGGCGCACGAACATCGAATCCCAGACCTGGCCACTGGCCTTGGCGTCCTTCTTCTCTTTCAGCTTCTTCTCGGTGCAGGCCAGGTCCGACGCGCAGGCCTGGAACACGCCGGCGCTGAACAGCACGCGGTCGTCCTGTGGCGAGACGTGGTAGCTGTCCACATCCACCGGGAAATCGGTCAGCTGGCGCGGGGCGCCGCCGTTGATCGCCTGCGCGTACAGCTGCTGGCTGCCGTTCTTGGCACTGAGGAAGTACACCGTCTGGCCGTCCGCCGACAGCGAGGCGGAATTGACGTTCCAGCCGGCCGGGGTGATCTGCTTCGGCGGTGCCGCGTCACGCGTGCGCAGGTTGCGTGCGTACAGGGCGGTGCTGGCCTTGAGGTTGGCGTCGGTGCTGCGCTTGGCGAACACCACGGTGCCGCCATCGGCGCTCAGCACCGGCGCGGAAACGCGATCCATGGCCACCATGTCGCGGATCTCCAGGCCACGGGCAGCGGCGACGCTGGGCAGAGCGGCCAGCAGGCTCAGTGGCAGCAGGGCATGACGCAGTTTCATCGGGATCTCCGCAGGACGGCAAAAAAGCGATGGTAGGCCCCGCAGCCCGGGGCTGCCAAGGCCATCGGTCATGGCCGTGATCGGGCAGCCGCCAGAAACAGCAAACCGCGCCGTAGCGCGGTTTGTGGGTGGACCCGGGGTCGGATCCCATTCCGCAGGAATCGGCTCTGCCCCCGCCCGGCCACCGCCGGCAAACCGCGGTCAGAGCCCTTCCCGGCGGGAAGGGATCCGACCCCGCGCATTACGCCTTGGCGTACTTGCCGGTGCGGTAGATCAGCCAGCCCACCAGGAACAGCACAGCCAGGCCGATCCACTGCGCGGCCGGCAGATGGAACGGCACGGCCAGCACATCGGCGCGGCTGCTGACCACGATCGGAATGGCGATGGCGATGCCCATCAGCGCCTCGCCGGTGATCAGGCCGGCGGCGAACAGCACGCCCGGCTTGTGCACGCGGTCGCGGCCCTCTTCATCATCGGCACGCACCTTGTGGAAGCGCTCGACCAGGTAAGCGATCAGGCCGCCGAGGAAGATCGGCACCATCAGCTCCAGCGGCAGGTAGATGCCGATGGCGGCCGCCAGCACCGGCACCCGGAAGCGCGCGTTGCGCGCCTTCAGCCAGCTGTCGAAGGCGATGATGACGGCGCCAACCACCGCACCGATGCCGATGAAGGTCCACGGCAGCTCGCCACCGAACAGGCCCTTGGCCACCGACGCCATCAGGTTGGCCTGCGGCGCAGCCAGCGCGTTCGGGTGCAGCTCGGTCTTCACGCCGATGCCATAGGCGGTGGCCAGCAGGTTCAGCACCGGGGCCATGATCAGCGCGCAGGAGAACGCACCGATGCCCAGCATCAGCTGCTGCTTCCACGGCGTAGCGCCGACGATGTAACCGGCCTTGAGGTCCTGCAGATTGTCACCACCGACGGCGGCAGCGCAGCACACCACCGCGCCGATCATGATCGCAGCCACCGCACCCAGCGGTGCACCGCCGGTACCGACCGGCTTGAGGCCATCGGCACCCAGCAGCACGACCAGTACCGCCGAGGCGAACAGGATGGTGGAAATGGTGATGCCCGAGACCGGGTTGTTGGACGAACCGATCAGGCCGGCCAGGTAGGCCGAGACCGACACGAACAGGAAGCCGGCGACGATCATGATGATGGTCATCGGGATCGACACGTGCCACTGGCCGACGATGGCCTGGTACAGGGCCAGCAGCGGCAGCACGAAGACCACCAGGGCGACCAGCATCCACTTCATCGGCAGGTCGCGCTCGGTGTGCGCCAGCACCGGTCCGCCGCTCTTGCGGGCGGCGGCAAAACCGCTCTTGACGCCGTTGAGCAGCGACTTGCGCAGCGAAATCAGGGTCCAGATGCCACCGATCAGCATTGCGCCGACACCCAGGTAGCGCATCTTCGCGCCCCAGATGGCGAATGCGGCCTCGGTGGAGGACGCAGCGGCCACCGACGCGGCCAGTGCCGGATCGGTGTTCATGAAGAACGCCTGGTAGAGCGGGATGGCGATGTGCCAGGTCAGGATCGAACCAGACACCACCACGATGCCGACGTTGAGGCCGACGATGTAGCCCACGCCCAGCAGCGCCGGCGACAGGTTGGTGCCGATGAAGGCGGTGACCTTGGAACTGCCCACGTAGGCCGAGGTGGCCCAGGCATCGGGAATCAGGCGCATGCCGCTTTCCGCGGCCAGCTTGACGAAGGCGCCGATCACCGCCGACAGGCCCAGGATCTTCAGGCCCGGCCCCGGGTTCTCACCGGCCTTGAGCACTTCCGCCGCCGCCTTGCCTTCCGGGAAGGGCAGAGGATCTTCGACGATCATCGAGCGGCGCAGCGGCACCGAGAACAGCACGCCCAGCAGGCCGCCCAGGCCGGCAATGCCCAGCACCCACCAGTACTTGAAGTCCGGCCAGTAGCCCATGATCACCAGCGCGGGGATGGTGAAGATGACACCGGCGGCGATCGAGGAACCGGCCGAGGCGCCGGTCTGCACGATGTTGTTCTCGAGGATCGAGCCACCGCCCAGCAGGCGCAGCACGCCCATGGAAATGACTGCGGCGGGAATCGCGGTGGCGATGGTCAGGCCTGCGAACAGACCGAGGTAGGCGTTGGCCGCGGACAGCACCACCGCCAGCACGATGGCCAGGGCCACTGCGCGGAAGGTGAGCTGCTTGGGCGCAGCGTCGTGGTTCATGGGAGCCCCTGCTGGCAAAAAATCCCTGCCACGCTAGCGTTCAGGGGGCGGCAAGTCCAGCACACCGCAGCATGACAAGCGCCAGCGGATCAGGCAGGACACGGATCAGGCACAGGCAGCAGACGCATCCGGCACATTCCGGCTGGGCATTCCGCAAACGATATGTTATATCTTTTCGATTGAACGACATCGCCGTCCGCATGCCCTCTCCGCCACCGGCCCGCCTCACCTCCATCGACCAGCTGCGCGGCACCGTCATGCTGTTGATGCTGCTCGACCACGTGCGCGAGACCTTTTTCCTGCAGCACCAGGTCAGCGACCCGATGGACGTATCCACGGTCTCCCCCGCGCTGTTCGCGTGCCGCCTGCTGGCCCACCTGTGCGCACCGGTGTTCGTGCTGCTGACCGGCCTGTCGGCCTGGCTGTATGGCCAGCGCCAGGCGGATCCGCGCCGGGCCACGGCCGCGTTCCTGCTCAAACGCGGGCTGTTCCTGGTGGTGCTGGAACTGACCCTGGTGAATTTCGCCTGGACCTTCCAGCTGCCTCCGGACACCGTGTACCTGCAGGTGATCTGGGCGATCGGCCTGAGCATGGTCGCGCTGGCCGGCCTGCTGTGGCTGCCTCGCGCGGCGCTGCTGGCGCTGGCGGTACTGCTGGTGGCCGGCCACAACCTGCTCGACGGCGTGCGCGTGGCAGGCGACGGTGTGCTGCCGGTGCTGTGGAAGGTGCTGCACCAGCGGGACTGGATCGAGGCCGGTGCACTCCGGCTGCGCACGTCCTATCCGGTGCTGCCGTGGATCGGGGTGATCGCGCTCGGCTATCTGATGGGGCCCTGGTTCGCGGCGGACCGCATGCCAGCGCAGCGTCACCGCTGGCTGGTGTGGGCTGGGCTGGCAGCGCTGGGCATGTTCGCCCTGCTGCGGTTCGGCAACGGCTATGGCGATACGCCCTGGCAGTTCCAGCAGGACGCGCTGCGCACCTGGATGAGCGTGTTCAACGTGACCAAGTACCCGCCATCACTGCAGTTCCTGTTGTTGACCCTGGGCGTTGGCCTGCTGTGGCTGCGCCTGTTTGAGTGGCCTGCGATGGCACGCGCGTTGAGGCCGCTGGCAGACATCGGCGCGGCACCGATGTTCTTCTACCTGCTGCATCTGTATCTGCTGAAGCTGCTGTATCTGGCGGCGCTCGGGTTCTGGGGGCCGACCCACGGCAGCCTGTACGCTCTCGATTCGGTCGCCGGCCTGATCCTGGTGGCCTGTGCGTTGGCGGTGCTGCTGTACCCGCCAACGCGGGCATTCGCGCGGTTCAAGGCGCGTCGGCGCGACCTGGGCTGGCTGCGATACCTGTGACCCCGCTCGCCGGGCGCGGCCTGATGCTGCCCGCCACGGGCGCGGCGGCGGGCCTATAATCGCGCCCTTTCCGCAGTGCCCGCCGTCGATGACCGTTGCCGCTCCCGCTTCCGACGACTTCCTTGGCCACCCCAAGGGCGTCTACGTCTGCTTCTTCACCGAAATGTGGGAGCGCTTCTCCTTCTATGGCATGAAGGCGCTGCTGCTGCTGTACCTGACCAAGTACCACCTGTTCGGCGACAAGGCCGGACTGGACCTGCTTGGCGCCTACGGTGGCCTGGTGTACTGCATCCCGGTGTTCGGCGGCATGCTGGCCGACCGCTGGCTGGGCATGCGCCGTGCAGTGCTGTTCGGCGGCATCCTGCTGGTGCTGGGCCATCTCGGCATGGCCTTCGAAGGCCACGCGGCATACCGGGTCAACGGTGAAGTGGTGCGCGACACCTCGGCGCTGGCGGTGACCTATCTGTCGCTGGCACTGATCATCATGGGCGTGGGCTTCCTCAAGCCGAACATCTCCACCATCGTCGGCAAGCTGTACGCCAAGGACGATCCGCGCCGCGACTCGGGCTTCTCGCTGTTCTATGCCGGCATCAACCTCGGGGCGCTGTTCTCGTCGCTGGTGTGCGGCTTCCTCGGCGAGGCCTATGGCTGGAAGTATGGCTTCGGCGCGGCGGGCATCGGCATGCTGGCCGGGCTGGCGATGTTCCTGTGGGGGCAGAAGTACCTGCACGGGCATGCCGAGCCGCCACAGCCGGCCGCGCTGAAACAGCGGGTGCTGGGCCTGCCGCGTGAATGGCTGATCTATCTGTGCGCGGTGCTCGCGGTGCTGCCACTGGCGTGGCTGATGTGGGCCGCCGGTAACGGTGCGTTCGCTCTGGGCGGCGAAATCAGCCTGGCGTTGATGCTGATGCTGGTGGTGCTGGGAGGCGTGCTGGTCTGGTTCGCCTGGTTCACCGGCAGCCAGTGCACGCCGGTGCAGCGCCAGCAGATGATCGCGCTGATGGTGCTGATTTTCCTGGCGCTGGTGTTCTTCACCCTGTACGAGCAGTCCTATGGCTCGTGGGTGACGTTCACCGATCGCCTGCTGACCAAGGACATCGTTCCCTCGCTGGTGATCACTGACGGCACGCCGCTGCCCTGGTCGATCCTGTCGTTGCTGCTGGCGCCGCTGGGCTTCGTGGTCAGCGCGCGCCTGACCGAGCGTCGACCGGGGTCGGCCGCGCCGCGCCGGTTCTTCATTGCCATCGTCGCGCTGATGCTGGTCCTGCTGGTGCGCGACTGCCTGGTGATTCCGCAGACCGCCGGCTCCCTGACCTATCTGGGCGGACTGTTCCTGGTGCTGCTGGCGCCGGCCTTCGCCGCCCTCTGGACCTGGATGGACCGTCGCGGCTGGGAGCCGGGCAAGCCGATCAAATCCGCCTGGGGCCTGGTGATCGGCGCGCTCTCGTTCGTCCCGCTCGCATTGGCCGCACAGCAGGTCGGCGCCACCGGCGAGATGGCCAGCGTGTGGTGGCTGGTCCTGGCCTACTTCCTGTTGGCCAGTGGTGAGATGTGCCTGTCGCCGGTAGGCCTGTCGGCCGTAACGCAGCTGGCCGTGCCGCGGGTGATGAGCCTGATGATGGGCACCTGGTTCCTGGCCACAGCGTTCTCCGAGACGCTTGCCGCGCTGTTCGGCAAGCTGGCGGCCATCGATGTGCCCGAAGGCGGCACGCTGGACATGGCGGCGGCGGCCGGTGCGTATGCGCACCTGTTCTGGCTGCTGATGTGGATCGGCCTGGGCTGCGCCCTGCTGGCCTTCATCGCCGCGCCGCTGCTGAAGCGGATGATGCACGGGGTCAGGTAACTGCACTGCGCGGCGGCGGATCGTGGATCCGCCGCCACTCTGCGTTTACGGCGCCTTGCCCTTCCCTGCCGGCGCCGATGCCTGGGCGGTCTTGCCTCCCAGGCTGCGCGACAGGAATGCGAGCAGCTTGTCGTAGTACTCGGTGCGATGGGCCAGGGTGTAGAAGCCGTGCCCCTCGGTCTTGTAGTACAGGCTTTCCACCGGCGTCCCGGCACGCTTCAGTGCCGCTTCCATGCGCTCGGTGTGCTGGATCGGCGCACGCTTGTCTTCGCCACCGGCCGCGAGGAACACCGGCACCTTGATCTGCGTGGCCAGGTTCACCGGCGAAACCGCGCCCAGCTTGGCCGGATCACCCAGCCATTCGCGCAGGAAGGTCACGCCCGAGTCGCGCTCCTGCACATCGCCGCGGGCGAACATCAGCGGCAGGTCGTACACGCCGACATAGCCGGCCGCGCACTGGTACAGCCCCTGTTCGCGGGCAGCGCCCATCATCGCGGCGTAGGCCCCGTAACTGGCACCGTAGATGCAGATGCGTCTGGCATCGGCGATCCCCTGCGCGATCGCCCAGCGGGTGGCGTCGGTGACGTCATCCTGCATCGCGGCGCCCCATTGCTGGGCGCCGGCCTGGGCATGCGCGCGGCCATAGTTCCCCGAGCCACGGAAGTTGACCTGCAGTACGGCGTAGCCGGCGGCGGCCAATATCTGCGTCTCGCGGTCGTACTGGCCATTGTCGAACACGTGGAACGGCCCACCATGCGGCATCACCACCATCGGCAGATTGCGTCCGTCGCTGCCGGAGGGCACGGTGAGGAAGCCGTGCAGCGGCAGTCCGTCGCGCGCCTTGAGTGCCACCGGACGCACCGTTGCACTGCGATCGATGTCGATCCAGTCGCTGCGGCTGATCAGGTGCTCAGCCTTGCGGGCCTCCGTGTCGTACACATAGAAGTCGCCGGGATTGGTGCCTGACCAGGTCTCCACCAGCACCACGCGGCCATCCCGGGTACTGGAGGTGATGTAGACCGGACCTCCGAAGGCCGCCTCCAGGCTGCGGTACAGGCGCGCCTCCGGCGACTTCTCGTCGAAGAACCGGGTCCGTGGTGTGTCGCCCATGTACAGGGCGCCCACCGGCACATGGCTGCCGGGCCGGCGGATGATGCGGTACGGATTGACCACCTCGTCGCGCAGCACGACAGCGCGCTCACCGGTCTGCGGATTCCAGCTGAAGATGGCATCCGGCCCCTGCGCCTGCTCGGCCTGCAGGTACGCCAGGCTGCCATCCGCGGAGAAGCCGATCGCGGTCTCGATGCGCTTGCTCACTGCCTCATCGTTGATCATCTTCCAGCTGTCGCCCGATCGCTCGCGGTAGTACAGCTTGTTGACATTGTCGCTGCCAGACCCGTGGACGAACCGGACTTCGCCCTGGCCATCGGTGGTGAACTCACCGCGCCGCACCGGCGAGGAGGCCATGCGCACGCGCCTGCCGCTGGCCACGTCCATGCGTTCGACGCGGGTGAACGGATCCTCCGCGAACGGCCATACCGTCACCAGTACGTTGCGTTCGTCGCCGGGCAGATCATCGGCCAGGAACGCCGCGACCGCCTCGACTTTCTTCGGCTGGATGCGGGTACCCGGGCCCTTGCTTTCGACGCGGTAACCGACCAGCAGCTCGCCGCGATTGCCGTTGGCATCGATGGCGTAGAGCTCGCCGGTGGGATCGGGCTTATCCAGCGCGCCCCACTTCTCGGCCAGGCCGATCAACAGCCGTTCGTTGCTGACCCAGTCGAATTCGTAGGCGTGATTCTTCTGCGGCGGGCGGAAGCTGCCCACGAGCTGCTTGTCGGCCAGCCGCATCACCGCGATCGCGGTGCTGTCCTCCATCGGCACGGTGGCAGCGACATACTCGCCCCCCGGCGATATCTTGATGTCGGTGAAGGTCTCCTGGCGCAGGAACTGCGTCAGATCCACCGCCCATGCGCTGCCCGCGGCAACGCTACCCACGACGACCAGTGCGGCCGTCAACATCGTCCTGCGCATCCTTCCCCCTGCTCCGATGGACACCTTGTCCTGTACACGGATTCTAGGCAGGCGCCGTCTGTCCCGCCAGAGCCGGAAAAGACGACGGCACCGTTGCCGGTGCCGTCGTTGCCACTGCCTTGGAGAGAGAGTCAGGACGTGGGTTCGGGGGGCGTGCGCCGGGTCAGTGGACCCCGCGCACCGCCAGGGTGAGGGCCAGGATGCTGAGGATCACCGCGATGGTGCCGTCAAGCACACGCCAGGTGCTGGGCTTGGTGAACAGCGGCGCCAGCAGGCGCGCACCGAGACCCTGCGCGGTCAGCCACAGGCAGCTCGCGGTGACCACGCCGGCCGCGAAGGCCATGCGTGCGTGGCCGAAGTTCTCGGCAATGGAGCCGATGACCATCATGTCCAGCCAGAAGTGCGGGTTGATCAGCGAAAAGCCGACCGCCGCCATCAGCACCGCGCGGCGGCTGCCGTCGTCGCTGTCGGCTTCACCCATGCCACCGCCACCGGCAATGGCCCGGCGCGCCGACTTCATCGCGTACCAGGCCAGGAAAGCCACGCCGGTCCACAGCACGGCCGAGGTCAGCCACGGCAGCGCCGAGGTCAACGTGCGCAGGCCGGCCACGCTGGCGAAGATGAAGAATGCATCGATGGCCGCGCAGGTGGCGACCACCGGCACGATGTGCTTGCGCAGGATGCCCTGGCGCAGGATGAAGGCGCTCTGGGCACCGACCACGGCGAACAGGCCGATGCCGGTGGCTGCACCAGAGAACCAGGCACCGAGGCCGGTGCCGGCGGAGATGACCGAAAACATGGGATTCACTGCCTTGTCTTGCTGGGGGGACGGTGCCTCGCGAAGGCGGACAGCACCGGGTACGGGCGCCATTGTCGCGCCGCAACATAGAAAAGACGAGCTAAACTTCCTAAACCAACATTAGCGGAACTTAATACCATGCGCATCGACCATGCCCAGCTGCGCGCGCTCGCCGCCGTGATCCGCGAAGGCAGCTTTGATCGCGCGGCGCAGTCGCTCAATGTCACCCCCTCGGCCATCTCGCAGCGGGTCAAGGCGCTGGAGGATCGTGTCGGACGCCTTCTGGTGAAGCGTGGCGCCCCCGCCACTGCCACCGCCGAAGGCCAGGTGCTGGTGCAGCTGGCCGAGCAGACGGCCCTGCTCGAGCATGACGCCCTGCACCGGATGGGCCTGGCCGATGAGGATCTGCCCCAGGCCAGCATCCCCGTGGCGGTGAACCACGACAGCCTGGAAACCTGGTTTCCGCAGGCGGCGCAGCAGTTCGCACTGGGTACCGGCACCACGCTCGACCTGCGCGTGGAAGACCAGGACCACACCGTGGAGCTGCTGCGGCAAGGCACGGTGCTCGGCGCGGTGACCACCCTGGACGAGCCGGTGCAGGGCTGCCAGATCCATGCACTCGGCAGCATCCGTTACGCGGCCACCTGCACGCCGGAGTTCCGCGAACGGCACTTCGCCAAGGGCGTGACCGCGCAGGCGCTGGCACAGGCACCGGTACTGGTGTTCAACCGCAAGGACGAAATGCAGTCGCGCTTTGCCCGGCGCATGGCCGGCGACGACCTGCCCAGCACCGCGCCGACCTGGTGGATTCCCTCCACCCGTGCCTTCGTGCAGGCCAACCTGGGCGGCATGGGCTGGACCATGAACCCCCTGCCGCTGGTCAAGCGGCACCTGGATGCCGGCCGCCTGGTCTACGTGCGACAGCGCGCGTGGGAGGACGTGCCGCTGTACTGGCAGCACTGGAAGGGCGATGTACAGACCATGGCCCTGCTGACCCGCGCGGTGCTGGAGGCATCCTCGACGCTGGTGCGGCGCAGGCGCTGACACCGTATGCATCCCGTCCACAGCGGGCATGCCTCTACTGTGTGCGGAATCCGATGACAGGACGGGCCGATGCAGACCGATCCGCTGTTCCTGCATATCCGCGTGGTGATGGGCATCATCCTGGGCCTGTCGATCACGACCCTGCTGAAAGGGATTGCGCAGATCATCGAGCATCCGCAGCGACGCGGCTGCTCGGCACTCCATCTGTGCTGGGTGGCATGGACGCTGGTGTCGCTGGTCACCTTCTGGTGGTGGGAGTTCCGCCTGATTGAAGTCCACCGGTGGACGTTCGAGACCTATCTGTTCGTGATCTGCTACTGCGCGACCTGGTTCCTGCTCTGCGCCCTGTTGTTCCCGGATGACCTGCGCGACTACGGCAGCTACGGCAATTACCTGATGCAGCGCCGACGCTGGATATTCGGCGTGATCGGCGCGCTGACGCTGCTGGATCTGGTGGACACCGCGATCAAGGGCACAAGCCGGTGGCATCTGCTGGGCGCGGCGTATCCGGTCCACACCCTGCTGATGCTGCTGGTGGTCCTGCTGGGCTGGAAACTGCACTCCAGCCGGGCACAGCTGCGACTGGCCGCGGCCACCCTGCTCTACCAGATCGGCTATTTCACCGCCGAATACTTCACAATCGGCAACGATTGAACGAGACGGGCAGTTCCTTCAGCGCCTCGAACTGCGTTGACCCCAAGCGGAGTGCTGGCCGCTGCGGTCAGTCGGCGTCGACCACGTGCAGCTGCGCCTGGACCACCTGCGCCTCGGCGCCGGTGGAACCGGGTGTCAGATTGATCGAGAACTGCAGGGTCACATCCATCGGGCGCAGGGCGAAGCGTGTCAGCTCCTGCGGCTTGATCGGGAAACCGATGCGCAGGGACTGGCCCGCGCGCAGCTCCTGCATCTGCTGCCGCAGCGCGGCCGCGGCCATGCCGCTGCGCAACGCCGTGGTCTTCTCGGAGTGGTTGTCCTTCACCCTGACCGACGGGCCACGGCTGCGGATGTACTCCAGCGGCAGCGACACAGGCTCGCTGCCGCTGTTGCGCAGTTCCAGTTCGACGTTGAGGGTGTCACCGCGGAAACGGCACTGGGCATCGTCCACGCAGCGCGCATGAAGTTCGATCATGGGAGGAAGCTCCTTGCTGTGGGCCGGCAGCGCTGCGGCAGCGGCAAAAGTGGCAATCAACGAAATCACTTGACGGTGCATGTTATCTCCCGGCCGATTTCCCGGCTCAGCAGTTCACGTACTTCCCGCGCGATGTTCCAGGCATGACGCGGCCGGGTCACCGCGCAGTCCACGGAATTCATGATGGTCGCCGCCGGATCGGTCAGCTCACGGGAATCCGGAACGGCAACCAGCACCTCCGGATCCAGAGTGCCATCGGGCTGGACGTAACGCACGGTCTCTTCGTCCGGGTCGTTGTACGAATACTCGTCCGGCACGCCCAGGGTGTGGGCGAACTCGTGGGCGAATGTCCAGGCCGTGGTCGACACGGAGACATCGATATCCGGGAATTCCACCTGCTCCCGGTCATAGGTGCGATGAACGATCAGCCTGTAGTCGCTGCCGCCCTGCACCCACCGCACCTCGTAGCGGATCGGGAAGCTGCGGGTGCCGCACGCGGGATCATGGACGTCCAGCGTGAACCGGCCGTTCCAGAACTGATCGATGCCGCGCTCCATGCGCGCCTTGACCGCCGCCACCTCGGCAGCGGTGACGCCGGGCTTGGGCATCACCTGCACCTTGATCGACACCACCACCTCGCCCTGGGCCTGCAGCGGAACATCGATGCGGTAGCTGACCTGGAAAGGATAGTCATGCTTGTCGCCATTGACGTCATAGGCTTCGTAGTAGCGCCCGTCCACGTCACGGTCGATCTGCGCATCATGGTCCGCCACCCAGCACTGCGGCGCGTCCTCGTCGCGCACGGCGGTGCCGGGCGCTGCGAAGGGGGGTGTCTGCAGGGTCGGCTTCAACAACGGCGCGACGATCGCTGCGATCGCCGCCACTCCGGCGCCTGCACCTGCGCGCCCTCCACCGCCGGCCACCACGTGGGCGCGCTGCTGCTTGCCCGATACCAGTGCGCAACCGCAGCTGGCCCTGTCGCCATCGCGGGCGACCGGCTGGCCATCGATGACCAGGGTGGCATCGCCGGAAACGATCGAACCCGGACCATGGCGTGCACAGATGACACGGTCGCCGACACGCGCCACGGCGCGCCCTTCGATATCGGTATGCGGGGAACCTGTAAGGACCGAACCGCCCGTCTGCAGGGCGTCACCCACCACGATCAGCATCCGTGACATCGTTGCGCGGCCCCTCCGTGGCCGGTGGTCGTTCTGGAATCAGCCGATAAGTCTACCCCGGAGCGACCGCCGGCAGGATGATGCATTGCACAAAAACCGGACCCGTTCCGGGTAGAATCCTCTGCAAGGATGCTGCAAGGCGTTGTTTCTTCACGCCCTTCCCCTGCCCAGCGCGCATCCTGATCTCCTCCCCTCCGCCAACGATCCCGCCCCCATGAAGAAATTTGGCAAGGCCCTGCTCGCCCTGCTCGTGCTGTTCCTGCTGGCTGCCGCCGTGTTCCTGTACTGGCCGCTGACCCAGCGCTCCGTACCCGCCGCCAGCAACGACAAGCCTGTCGACGTTGTGCTGGTCGGCGCCGGCATCATGAGCATCACCCTGGCCACCTACCTGCAGGAACTGCAGCCGGACTGGAACATCCAGGTCTATGAACGCCTCGACGGCGTCGCCGGTGAAAGCTCCGACGGCTGGAACAACGCCGGCACCGGCCACTCGGCATTCGCCGAGCTGAACTACACCCCGGAACTGCCCGACGGCAGCATCGAGACCAAGCGTGCGGTCGGCATCGCCGAATCGTTCGAGGTCTCGCGCCAGTTCTGGTCGCACCAGGTGAAGGAAGGCCGGCTCAGCGAGCCCAGCGACTTCATCAACCCCACGCCGCACATGAGCTTCGTCTGGGGCGATGACAACATCGCCTACCTGCATAAGCGCCAGCAGGCGCTGGTGAAGAACCCGCTGTTCTACGGCATGCAGTACTCGGAAGACCCGGCACAGATCCGGCAGTGGGCTCCGCTGATGATGGAAGGCCGCGATCCGAAGCAGAAGGTCGCTGCGACCTGGATGCCACTGGGTACCGACGTCAACTTCGGCGTGATCACCCGCCAGTTGACCGCCGGCCTGCAGCGCAGTCCGAACTTCAGCCTGCACCTGAACCACGAAGTCTCGGCACTGCGGCAGAACGCGGACAAGAGCTGGAACGTCACGGTGAAGGACCTCAAGGCCGGCACCGAGAGCACCACCCACGCCCGCTTCGTGTTCATCGGTGCCGGCGGCGCCGCGCTGAAGCTGCTGCAGATGTCAGGCATTCCCGAGTCAAAGGACTACGCCGGCTTCCCGGTGGGCGGCCAGTTCCTCGCCTTCCAGGGCCAGGACGTGACCTCGCGCCATGGCGTCAAGGCCTATGGCATGGCCGAGACCGGTTCGCCGCCGATGTCGGTGCCGCACCTGGATGCGCGCAAGCTGGACGGCAAGCCGGTGGTCCTGTTCGGACCGTTCGCGCTGTACAGCACCAAGTTCCTCAAGCACGGCTCGTGGTGGGACCTGTACTCGTCGGTGACCCACAACAACGTTGCGCCGATGCTGGAAGTGGGCAAGGACAACCTGGACCTGGTGCAGTACCTGATGAGCCAGGCGCGGCTGAATGATGCCGACCGCCAGGCCGAACTGGTCAAGTACTTCCCCAATGCCAAGCCGGGCGACTGGAAGCTGGTCACCGCAGGCCAGCGCGTGCAGATCATCAAGCGCGACCCGTTGAAGGGTGCGGTGCTGCAGTTCGGTACCGAGATCGTGACCGACAAGGACCACACCATCGCTGCGCTGCTGGGCGCTTCGCCCGGTGCCTCGACGTCGCCGCCGATCATGCTGGATCTGATGGCCAAGGCCTTCCCCGAGCAGATGAAGGCCGGCTGGGAAGCCCGCCTGCGTGAGATCGTGCCCTCCTACGGGCGCAAGCTCAACGACAGTGCGGCACTGGTCAACGAGATCCGTTCGATGACCAGCCAGACCCTGAAGCTGCCCTACCTGGAAGTGCCGGCCGATGCCACGGCTGCACCGGCCACACCGCCGGCGCCGACGCCGGGCAAGGAAAAGCGCAACGCCAACGAGGAACTGCAGGCGCTCTGAGCCCGGGTCTTCGATGACACCTACGGACGGCCACCTTCGGGTGGCCGTTCGCATTCAGGGAGCTCGGCTCTGCCGGGGCTCGCGGTGCGTGTCCCAGGCATCGACCGGCCCGGGCGAATTGTAATGTTGTTAAGAACGATTTACATTTGCGCCTCGCGCGGACCGCCCGCGCTCACCAGACGGACCTGACCCAGCCCGAAGCCGCCGCCCCGGGTACCGCCCGGCTGTTGCCGCCCTTCCGACTCTCCCGCATCGAGCCCACCAAGATGTCCCTGCATTCCCCTACCCGCCCGCTCCGTCGCGCGCTGCTGCCGGCCGCGCTGCTCGCATCCCTGGCCCTGTCGACACCGTCAGCGTTCGCCGCCGGCGATGCCGCAGCCGATGCCAAGACCCTGGACCGCGTCAGCGTGCGCGCCGACCATGCTGCGCCGCCCTCAAGCAGCACCCGCCTGCCGATCACCCTGCAGGAAACGCCGCAGTCGGCCACGGCCATCAGCCTGCAGCGCCTGCAGGACGAATCGCTGTTCAGCATCAACGACGTGCTGCGCAACGTCACCGGCGTCAGCGTGTCCTTCTATGACACCCAGCGCCCGCTGTACTACGCCCGCGGCTTTGCCATCACGGACTTCCAGGTCGATGGCATTCCCACCTACAGCGGCTCCACCAACCAGGAATACGACACCGCCTTCTATGACCGCATCGAAGTGATCCGCGGTGCCAATGGCCTGCTCAGCGGCGCGGGGGTGCCTTCGGCCACGGTCAACCTGCTGCGCAAGCGCCCCGGCAAGGACTTCGACGCCTCGTTCTCGGTGAGCGCCGGCAGCTGGGACTACCGGCGCATGGAGGCCGACGTCACCGCGCCGCTGACCGCAGATGGCCGGTTCCGCAGCCGCGTGGTCGCCGCCTATACCGATCGTGATTTCTATTACGACCGCTACAAGGAGAACAAGATGGCCGGCATGGCGGTGCTGGAGGGCGACCTGACCGACAGCACCACGGTCACCCTCGGCTACCAGACCCAGGACAACAACCCGGTCGGTTCGACCTGGGGTACCGTGCCGTTCTTCGACAGCCGCGGCGACTTTGCGCACCTGCCGCGCTCGACCAACCTGGCACCGAAATGGAGCTACTGGCAGCGCGAGACCAGCACGGTGTTCGCCAACCTGGAGCAGCGCTTCGGCGAGGACTGGCTGCTGAAGATCAACACCGCCCACACCCGTGGCAATGTGCAGAACATGCGCCTGTACGGCACCGGCAATCCCGATCCGGCCACCGGTGCGGGCATCTACCTGCGCACTGCCGCTGGCGACTCGGAGGACACCCGCCGCAACATCGATGCCTACCTGACCGGCACGTTCCCGCTGTTCGGCCGCGAGCATGACGTCACCCTGGGTGCCCAGTGGTCCGACCTGGAAGGCACCACCCACACCGTTGCCCTGAACTACCCGCGCGACTGGGCCACCTGCGGCCGCGAGCGCTGCTACTACATCCCCAACGTGTACGACTGGAACGGCGACATCTCCGAGGTGACCTACACCCGTACCGGCGCGCGCCGCGTGCAGAAGACCACGCAGAGCGGCGTCTACCTGGCCGCGCGCCTGCGCCTGGCCGATCCGCTGTCGTTGATCGCGGGTGCGCGCCTGAGCCGCTGGGAAACCCTCAGCCGCTCCTACAGCGTGGCCGGTGCGTATACCGGGACCAGCGGGGCCTACAAGGTCAGTGATGAAGTGACCCCGTACGTGGGACTGGTCTACGACGTCACGCCGCAGTTCTCGGTCTATGCCAGCTACACCGAGATCTTCAACCCGCAGAACTTCAAGGACCGCAACGAGAACCTGCTGGCGCCGGTGCAGGGCTCGAATCTGGAAGCGGGCATCAAGACGCAGTGGTTCGATGGGCGACTGACCGCCAACGCCGCTGTGTTCGAGGCCAAGCAGGACAACTATGCCGTGCGCGACATGGGAGTGCCGGAAGGCTCGCTCAGCGATGGCACCTCGGCCTACATCGGCGTCAACGGCACCAAGTCGCGTGGCTGGGAAATGGACGTCAACGGCGAGATCCTGCCGGGCTGGACGGTCAACGCCGGCTTC
Source organism: Stenotrophomonas sp. GD04145 (assembly GCF_029835135.1). NCBI lineage: Bacteria > Pseudomonadati > Pseudomonadota > Gammaproteobacteria > Lysobacterales > Lysobacteraceae > Stenotrophomonas > Stenotrophomonas sp. GD04145. The sequence goes on from NZ_JAODZG010000015.1 coordinate 35,441, forward strand.
ACCCATGTCAAAGTGACCCGCGCCGCCACCGACCTGCTGTACGCCAACCCGCCCGAAGACCTGCTGCAGCTCAACACGCAGGTGCGCCTGCGCGGTGCACTGGAACGCCTGAGCCTGGGCGCCGGCGTGCAATGGCAGAGCAAGGTGCAGGGCTACAACATCCCCTACCCGCTGGGCGGCACGGTAACCGTGAACCAGCCGGCCTACACGCTCGTGCAGTTCAACGCCAACTACCGCATCAGCGACAACTGGACGGCAACGCTGAGCGTGCGCAACGCGCTGGACAAGACCTACTGGGCGAACCTGGACTACAACAACTACGGCGAACCGCGCTTCGTCGCCGCCAGCCTGCGCTGGAAGTTCTGAGAACGACCCGCTGAAAGCCTGCAACCTGAATGGGCCCGCCATTGGCGGGCCCTTCTTTTTGCTGCGCTGCAGGTTGCGTCGCCTTCCGTAATTATGGCGTAATTATCTCAACGCCAATCGGAAGCCGGTCGATGAACCCGAGCTGGGACACGCTGGAACGCAGCCGCCAGGCACGTCTGCAGCGGGCTGCGCCCTGGAGCAGAGGCCGTGCAGTGGCCGCCGACGATGTGGGCGAGCTGCTGCACGCCCTGCTTGAACCCGGCGACAAGGTCTGCCTCGAGGGCAACAACCAGAAGCAGGCCGACTTCCTGGCCGAATGCCTTGCCGGGCTGGACCCCGCCCGCGTGCATGATCTGCACATGGTGCAGTCGGTGCTGTCGCTGCCCTCGCATCTGGACGTGTTCGAGCGGGGCATTGCCTCGAAGCTGGACTTTTCCTTCTCAGGCCCGCAATCGGTGCGACTGGCCAACCTGGTGGCCGAAGGGCGGATCCAGATCGGGGCCATCCACACCTACCTGGAACTTTTCGGCCGCTACTTCATCGACCTCACGCCGCGCGTGGCACTGGTCGCAGCGCAGGCCGCCGACCGCGACGGCAACCTCTACACCGGGCCGAACACCGAAGACACGCCGGTGATCGTCGAGGCGACCGCCTTCCGTGGCGGCATCGTCATCGCCCAGGTCAACGAGATCGTCGACACCCTCCCCCGCGTCGATATCCCCGCCGACTGGGTCAACTTCGTCGTGCAGGCACCGCGCCCGAACCACATCGAACCCCTGTTCACCCGCGACCCGGCACAGATCTCCGAGATCCAGGTGCTGATGGCGATGATGGCGATCAAGGGCATTTACGCCGAATACGGTGTGAACCGGCTCAATCACGGCATCGGCTTCGACACGGCCGCGATCGAACTGCTGCTGCCGACCTATGCCGAATCGCTGGGCCTGAAGGGCAAGATCTGCCAGCACTGGGCGCTCAATCCGCATCCGGCGCTGATTCCCGCGATCGAGTCGGGTTTCGTGAAGTCCGTGCACTCGTTCGGTTCGGAACTGGGCATGGAGAAGTACATCGCCGCGCGCGGTGATGTGTTCTTCACCGGCGCCGATGGCTCGATGCGCTCCAACCGCGCGTTCTCGCAGACCGCCGGCCTGTATGCGTGCGACATGTTCATCGGCTCGACGCTGCAGGTCGACCTGCAGGGCAACAGCTCCACCGCCACCCGCGACCGCATCGCCGGCTTCGGTGGCGCGCCGAACATGGGCTCGGATGCGCGCGGCCGCCGTCATGCCAGCGACGCCTGGATCAAGGCCGGCCAGCAGGCCGCACGCCCGGGTGAGATGCCACGCGGGCGCAAGCTGGTGGTACAGATGGTGGAGACCTTCCGCGAACACATGGCACCCGCGTTTGTTGACCGCCTCGATGCGTGGGCGCTGGCCGAACGCGCTGGCATGCCACTGCCACCGGTGATGATCTACGGCGATGACGTGAGCCATGTGCTGACCGAGGAAGGCATCGCCAACCTGCTGCTGTGCCGCACCGCGGAGGAGCGCGAACAGGCGATCCGCGGCGTGGCCGGTTACACCACGGTCGGCCTGGGCCGCGATCGCGCGATGGTGGAGAACCTGCGCGACCGGGGCGTGATCCGGCGACCGGAAGATCTCGGCATTTCGGTGCGCGACGCCAGTCGTGACCTGCTGGCCGCACGCTCGGTGAAAGACCTGGTGCGCTGGTCCGGCGGTCTCTACGACCCGCCCAAGCGCTTCCGCAACTGGTAAGGGGCACGCGATGGAAACCCTCGACTATCGATTCGACGGAAGAACCCCGGTGCGGTTCCCGCACGACGCGGTGCTGGTGGGCGTGCTGGCGTCCGGCAATCTGGAAGTCCTGCTGGAACCTGCCGCGCAGGACGGCGCAATGACCGTACATGTCGTCACCGCCGCGCAGGGCTTCGGCACCATCTGGCAGGCGGTCATCGGTGATTTCGCCCGGCGGCATCCGCTGCGCGACGTGCGCGTATCGATCAACGATGCCGGTGCCACCCCGGCGGTGGTCAGCCTGCGCCTGGACCAGGCGGTGGAGACACTGCTCGCCGGAGAACCGCGATGAATCCGATGCAACGACGCAGCTACCACGAGGCCGATGCCCGTGCCCGTATCGCCGGGCTGGTCGATGCCGGATCGTTCACCGAGTATCTCGGGCCGGCCCGGCGCGCCATGAGCCCGCACTTGGCACAGCTGGACCAACCCGCCGCGTTCGACGATGGCATCGTGGTCGGTGCAGCCTCGCTGCGTGGCAGGCGTGTGCTGATTGCTGCACAGCAGGGCGAATTCATGGGGGGCGGTGTCGGCGAAGTGCATGGCGCCAAGCTGACCGGCCTGCTGCGCCGGGCCGCGCAACACAGGCCCGAGGGTGTGCTGCTGCTGCTCGACACCGGCGGCGTGCGCCTGCATGAAGCCAATGCGGGCCTGATCGCCATCTCCGAGATCATGCGCGCGACCCTGGACGCGCGCGCCACCGGCGTGCCGGTGGTGGCCCTCATCGGCAGCGGCAACGGCGCCTTCGGCGGCATGGGCATCGTCGCCCGCTGCTGCACCACGGTGATCATGTCCGAGGAAGGGCGACTGTCGCTGTCCGGACCGGAAGTGATCGAGACCGTGCGCGGCGTAGAGGAGTTCGACTCGCGTGACCGTGCCCTCGTATGGCGGGTGACAGGCGGCAAGCACCGCTACCTCATCGACCAGGCGCAGGTTCTGGTTCCCGATGCCATCGATGCATTCGCCCAGGCCGCATTCGAGGCGCTGCAGCCAGACGCCGCCAGCGCAGACGCCGATGCCGCGCTGGCCGCGCTGCAGCAGCGACATGCCGCCCTGCAGGCCCGGGCAGAGGCCTGGGGGGACTGCCGCGATGGTCTGGAGATCTGGGCACGCCAGGGAATCGATGATCCCGAGCGCCTGCCGCTGCTGGACACCGACGCGTTCCTCGCCGCCACCGCCCACAGGAAACTGCCATGACCGCGCCGCTGCAGCCCCTGCTTGACGCGCTGTTCCCGCGCGGCCACGACGTGACCGTGCACGATTCCGTGCTGACGGGAAGCGCCAGTACCGAAGATGGCGAGGTCACGGTCATCGGCACCACTGACAAGCTGGAAGTCGGTGTCGATCATGCGCTCGCACTGGCGGCAACAGTACTCGCCAGCACCGCCGCACATCCGCAGCGACCGATCGTGATGCTGGTGGATACCGCAGGCCAACGCCTTTCGCGCCGCGACGAACTGCTCGGCATCAACGGTTACTTCGCCCACCTCGCGCAATGCCTGGACGTCGCGCGGCGACGCGGCGCACGGCTGGTGACCCTGGTCCATGGCGAGTCGGTCAGCGGTGGCTTCCTCTCGTTCGGCCTGATGGCGGACACGATCCATGCGCTGCCGGATGCCCAGGTTCGGGTGATGGACCTGCGGGCGATGGCTCGCGTAACCAAGCAACCGCTGGAAAAGCTGCAGGCGCTGAGCCTGACTTCGCCGGTGTTCGCACCCGGGGTGGAAAACTACGTGGCCATGGGTGCGGTACGGTCGCTGTGGTCGGGCGAGCTGGCGCAGGCCTTGCTGGATGCCCTGCGCGCGCCGGCCGACGGCGACCACCGTGCCGCACTGGGTGCCGAACGGGGGGGCCGCCTGCAGGCGGCTGCTGTCGCGGGCGCGGTGGCCAACGGCGATGCCTGAGCGTCTGGCCCGCCACACGCTGGTCTGGTTGTCGGCCCACGCCGACTGGCGGGCCGATGTGGCTGCGCAGGAACCGCGGCTCGCCGCATGGTTCGCGCAGGGATTGCCGGCAATGGTCGCGCGACGCGCGGCAGACGACCCCGATTCCCGCCTGCGGCTGGGTGTGCCGTTGCCACCGGGCGAAGGCAAACAGCGGCTTGCACTGCGGGTGCCGCTGCAGGATGTACAGCGTCGGCAGGCGCCGCCGGCACTGAGCGACATCCTGGCGGCAGGCGTATGCCCCGCCTGGCAGGCACCGTTGCACGCTCTCGCCACGCTCGCGCCGGCCCGTGTGTTCGGCGCATTCGCCTGGCAGCACGTTACTGGCCTGCCCTATGTGCATGACCGTTCCGATATCGACCTGCTCTGGGAGGTCCCGGATGCGGCACGGGCCGATGCGCTGGTGACTCGGCTGCGGGCGTGGGAAGCGCAGCATCCGCAGCGGGTCGACGGCGAGCTGTGCCTGGCCCGTGGCGCTGCGGTGAACTGGCGCGAGTACGCCGGCAGCAGCCGTCAACTGCTGGTCAAACGCCTTGACGGCGCAGCCCTGGAAGCACGCCACCGTCTATTCGAGGACAGCGGGGTGGCCGCATGAACGCCGTCGCGCCGCGCCTTGCCGGCCGCAGCACCGCGCCCGACAGTGCACGCCTAGGCCGCATGGCGATCGCCGCGCTGCATGCCGAGCTGGCCTGTGCGCCCAAGCCCGGCCTGGTCACGCCGTTCGACAGCGGCAGCCATGACGACATGGATGCCGGTACGTTCCTGCGCAGCCTGTTTGCCCTGCGTCACTATTTCACTGCGGTTGCCAGCGATGGCGCCGCCGAAGCGCCTTTCCATCGGCTGCGCGACCACGGCCTGGCCGCCGAAGCGGCAATGCTGCGCGCCACCGGCGGCGTCAACACCCACCGCGGCGCGATCTTCAGCCTGGGCCTGCTGGTGGCAGCGTCAGCCTCGTGCCGCACGCGTCTGGGCCGAGCCGCGACAGGTGAACAGGTATGCCAGGCGGTCTGCCAATGGGCGGACGCCTTCGCCACCTCGCCCCTGGATGTGAACAGTCCGGGGCAGCGCGCGCGCGCGCGTCACGGCGTGCCCGGCGTACGCGAGCAGGCGGCCGCTGGATATCCCCTGCTGCGTGGGCTGGCCCTGCCGGCACTGCGCCATGCGCTGGGCGCAGGGATGCCACGCGAAGCTGCACTGGCCCATACCCTGATGCATCTGGTCGCAGAGGTCGAGGATCTGAACCTGCTGCACCGGGGCGGTGTTGCCGGACTGCGCTGGGCCCAGCAGCACGCACGCGGATTCCTCGACGCCGGCGGTGCCTTTGCCGCCGGCTGGCGACCCCGCCTGCAGGACATCGGCGATGCCTTCGTCGCACGCCGGCTCAGCCCGGGTGGCAGCGCCGATCTGCTGGCCTGCAGCGTCTTCCTGCTGTTGCAGGAGCAGGCGTGATGCTGGCCCTGCTCTGTCCGGGACAAGGTGCCCAGCATGCTGCGATGTTCGATCACGTGCGCGACAACGACGCCGCGCATGGCGTGCTGCTCGCCGCCAGCGAGGTGCTGCAGCGCGACGTGTTCACCGCTGCTGCGGCCGAGGACCGGTTCGACAATGCGCAGGCACAACCGCTGCTGTGCGCGGCCAGTCTGGCGCAGTGGCACGCCCTGCGCGACGCATTGCCGGTGCCGACCGTGGTGGCCGGCTACAGCATCGGCGAACTGGCGGCGCATGCCATTGCCGGCACCTTCGACGCTGGCAGCTGCCTGGCCCTGTCGGCACAGCGCGCGCATCTGATGGACGGTGCCAGCGCGGCAGGCGCCGGCATGCTGGCGGTGCTGGGCCTGGATCGTACGACGTTGCAAGCGCTGTGCGATGCGCAGGGTACCCACATCGCCATCGTCAACGGCGAGGATCACTTCATTGTGGGAGGCATCCGGCACACCCTGCAGCCGCTGGCCGATGCGGCGCACGCGCTCGGTGCGCAGGTGCGTCCGTTGCCGGTCCACGTCGCCGCCCACACGCCCCTGCTGGCGGCTGCGGTGGCGCCCTTCGCCGCCGCGCTGGAGCGCTCGGGCATGCGGGCACCCCGCCTGCCGCTGCTGGCGGGCGTCGATGCACGGCCCGTGCGCGATGCCGCAACGGCGGTGCACAGCCTGTCGGCACAGCTGGCACAGACCATCGAGTGGGCACAGGTGATGCGGCAGGCCTTCGAGCGCGGCGCGCGGGTGTTCCTGCAGCTGGGCCCGGGCAATGCGCTCGCACGCATGGTCGCGCCGTCCTATCCCTGCTGCGAGTTCCGCGCGGTGGAAGAGTTCCAGGGCCTGCATGGCGCTGCGGCATGGGTCCGCAGTGCGCTGCAGCGCCTGCAGTAACGGGTTCGAGCAGTACGTATCACGCAACACTGCAGTACGTCGCCTTACCCCGGGGATGGCGGGTCTCCATCCGCGCTGTACGTGAGCCACGTGTCTGGGAGGGCGCATGAGTCCACAAATCGCAACGATCATCGGTCTGGTGATCATGTTCATCGTCGCCACCGCACTGCCGATCAACATGGGCGCAGTGGCCTTCGCACTGGCCTTCATCATCGGTGGTGTCTGGGTCGGCATGGGTGGCAAGGAAGTCCTCGCCGGCTTTCCCGGCGATCTGTTCCTGACCCTGGTCGGCATCACCTACCTGTTCGCCATCGCACAGAAGAACGGCACCATCGACCTGCTGGTGCACTGGGCGGTACGCGCGGTGCGCGGCCACATCGTGGCCATTCCGTGGGTGATGTTCGTGGTCACCGCGGTGCTGACCGCCTTCGGCGCCCTCGGCCCGGCAGCGGTGGCGATCATCGGTCCGGTCGCGCTGCGCTTCGCCAAGCAGTACAACATCAACCCGTTGATGATGGGCCTGCTGGTCATCCACGGTGCGCAGGCCGGCGGCTTCTCGCCGATCAGCGTGTACGGCAGCATCACCAATGGCGTGGTGCAGAAGGCCGGGCTGGAGGTCACCGAGATGGCGGTCTTCCTGACCAGCCTCGGCTTCAACTTCATGATGGCGATCATCTGCTTCCTCGCCTTCGGCGGCATCGCGCTGATGCGACGTGGCTCGATCACCGCGGGCGGTGCGGAACTGGCAATGGCCGGTGGTCCGCAGGCGTCGTCGCGGCAGTTCGCCATCGAAGGCCATGGCGCGCTGGTGGCGGCCGGCGGCGGCACCCTGAGCAACGATCCGGCGGCGCTGGATGCAGTGGGTCTGACCCGGGAGCGGTTGTTCACCCTGGTCGGCCTGCTCGGCCTGGGCGTGGCGGCACTGATCTACAACCTCAACGTCGGCCTGGTGTCGATCACCGTCGCAGTGGCGCTGGCACTGCTCTCGCCGCAGAGCCAGAAAGGTGCGGTGGATGGCATCAGCTGGTCGACCGTGCTGTTGATCTGTGGCGTGGTGACCTATATCGGCGTGCTGGAGCATGCGGGCGCGGTCGACTTCATCGGCAACGGCGTCTCCAACATCGGCATTCCACTGCTGGGCGCCCTGCTGGTGTGCTACGTCGGCGGCATCGTCTCCGCATTCGCGTCATCCGCGGCGGTGCTCGGCGCAACGATTCCACTGGCGGTGCCGTTCCTGATGCAGGGGCACCTGGGTGCAGCCGGCGTGATCTGCGCACTGGCAGTGTCGTCCACCATCGTCGATGTCAGCCCCTTCTCCACCAACGGTGCACTGGTCGTGGCGTCGGCGGCGAAGGAAGAACGCGAGACGCTGTTCCGCCGCTTCCTGATCTACAGCGGCCTGGTGGTGGCATTGGGGCCGCTGCTGGCCTGGCTGGTGTTCGTGGTGCCGGGCTGGATGTAGGCGATGACCGGTCGTGCCGGCTGACGGCCGGCACTACCGCCAGCGGGTACACTCTGCCAATGGCCATCGCCCCTGCTCCACGGTCCCCGAAGAAGCGCGCCCCTCTGTACGAGGAAGTCGCCGAACATGTGCGTGAGCGCATCTATGACTATCGCCTGCCCCCCGGCGAATGGATCGACGAGCCTGCGCTGTGCAGTGAACTGGGCATCAGCCGCACCCCCCTGCGCGAGGCGCTGAAGCTGCTGGCAGCCGAAGGCCTGGTGCAGATCGACGCCGGGCGCGGCAGCCGGGTAACCCGGCTGACGCTGGAGGACCTCAACCAGCTGTTCCCGGTGATGGCCATGCTGGAGGGCCGCTGCGCGCATGAGGCGGTCAGGCATATCGATGATGCGGGCGTGGCCCAGCTGGAATCCCTGCATGCCGCGATGGAAGCGGCGGCGGCTGACGGCAACATCGCCGAGTATTACCGCAACAACTACCTCATCCACGAAACCGTGCAGCACTATGCCGGCAATCCGTGGCTGATCCGCATCACCCACGACCTGCACCGCATCCTGAAGATGCATCGCGGCCGGCAGCTGCTGACGCCCGGACGCACTGCGCAGTCGCTGGCCGAGCACCGCGAGCTGATGGAGTGCTTCCGTCGCCGTGATGCCGACGCGGCAGAGCGCACGATGGAACGGCACCTGCTCAGCCAGGGCCAGGCACTGGCCGCCTACGTGGCGGCCGGGGGCCTGCTGAACGTACCGGCGCCGCTGCCGACCGAAGGCGGCGCCTGAGCGAGCTGTCTCCCGGCCGGGCGTGGCCCGCCGCCCCGCCAATGGCCCTGCCTGTCATGAAGATGGGACAATGTAGCGCGCGCCGGCCTGCCTCTTGGCCGCCGGGGCCCCCCGCACCACACGGAAGAAGAAGAACAACAACATGCTGAAAGTCATTTTCGATACCGACCCGGGCGTCGACGACGCCCTGGCCCTGCTGTACCTGCACAAGCATCCGCAGATCGACCTGATCGGCGTTACCACCACCTTCGGCAACGCCTCGGTGGAGTCCACCACCCACAACGCGCTGTACCTGAAGCAGGCCTGGGCGCTGACTGCGCCGGTCGCGCGTGGCGCGGCGGGCCCCCTGCAGCCCGATGCCACGCCGGAAGCCTGGCCGGTGCACATCCACGGCCACAATGGCCTGGGCAATCACCCGGTGCCTGCCCAGCTGGACGTGACCGCCGACGCTCGTCCTGCGCACCAGCTGATCATCGATCTGGTGCGGGCCCATCCAGGCGAGGTCACGCTGGTCGCGGTCGGCCGCATGACCAACCTGGCCCTGGCCCTGCAGCAGGCGCCGGACATCGCCGGCCTGGTGCGTGGCGTGGTCATCATGGGGGGCGCCTTCCACGTCAACGGCAACATCACCCCGGCCGCCGAGGCCAATATCTGGGGCGATGCGGAAGCCGCCGACGTGGTGTTCACCGCACAGTGGCCGGTCACCGCGATCGGCCTGGATGTCACCACCCGCGTCGAGATGGACCGTGACGGCCTGGACAAACTGGCTGCGGTCGGGGGTGCCGATGCTGAACTGGTGCGTGCGCTGTCGCAGGATTACGTGGACTTCTACCTGCAGGCCGGCCACAAGGGCATGGTCGTGCACGATTGCTGCGCCTGCATCGCGCTCACCCGCCCGGAGCTGTTCCGCTTCGAGCGCGCAAGCGTGCGCGTGGCCACCGACGGCGTCGCCCGTGGCATGACCATTCCCAAGCCTGAAGGCCTGGCATTCGGCCCCAGCGTATGGGACGGCCACGTGGTGCAGTCGATTGCCATTGGCGTGGATGCCGCCGCCGTGCTGGCCGACATCGAGCAGACGCTGAAGGTGTGACCGGCTAGGATCCGCCCTGCTTGCCAGGGCGGGTCTTCCGCGTCGATGCCGTTTCCGGCAGCGTCCACAGCACCGGCAACACCAGCAATGCGACCAGCGCGATCATCGCGCCCGGTGCCGCCGCCCAGCCGCTGCGCTCCACCCACCACTGCGCCAGCCACGGTGTCGCACCGCCGAAGACCGCCGTGGCCATGGTCACGCCCAGTGCCAGCCCGCTTACCCGGCCCTCGCCCGGAAACTGCTCGGCCGTGGCCGGTGCCGCGACCGCGCTCACGCCACCGGCCACGCAGGCCAGCAGCACCGCCGCCACGGCGATACCCAACGGCGTGGTATGCGCCATCCAGCCGAACAACGACAGCGGCAGCAACGCCGCCAGCACCGTCAGGCCCAACAGCAGCGGGCGCCGGCCGAAGCGATCGGACAACGCACCGCACAAGGGAGTGATGGCGATCACGGCCACCGCCGCGATCGTCGACAGCCACAGGGCATCGCCCTCGTCGTGCCCCTGTGCGTGCAGGAACGCGGGCACATAGGTGATGCCGACGTAGTAGGTGATCGAGCCCAGCGCGGAAATGGCGAAGGTGCGCGCTACCGCCTGCGGATGGTGGCGCAGCACGTGGCGCAGCGGCGTGGCAGGAATGCTGCCCTCGCGACGCTGCCGCTCGAACTCCGGCGATTCATGCATGCCCGAACGCGCGATCAGGATGACCAGCGCCAGTGCAGCACCGACGAAGAACGGAATGCGCCATCCCCAGCTGTCCAGTTGTACCTGCGGCAGCAGCGCGACCGTCAGTGCGGAGATCGCCACCGCCAGCAGCGCGCCCACTTCGCTGGCCGCCGAGGCCAACGAGGTCACCAGTCCACGCCGGCGTGCCGGAGCGCTTTCCAGCAGATAGGCGACTACGCCCGTGTATTCACCGCCCACCGAGAATGCCATCACGCACCGCAGCACCAGCAGCAGCACACCCGCCGTCGTGCCCGCCATCGCGGCGGTAGGCAGCAGCGCGGTGGCCAGCATGGCTGCAGCCATCAGCGCCATCGAGGCCAGCAGCATCCAGCGCCGCCCCAAGCGGTCGCCGAGGTGACCGAAGCACAGCGCGCCGAGTGGGCGCATCAGGTAGGACACGGCAAATCCCGCAAGGGTGACCAGCATCGCCTGTTCGCCGCCGCCGAAAAACACCCGCGACAGCACCGTGGCGAAATAGAGGTACAGGGTGAAGTCGTACCACTCCACCACGGTGGACAGGCCGGCGACCCACATCGAGCGCTGCTGTGTCGCACTCATCGCCTGTTCGCCTTCGCCACCGTCGTTTCCCTGTCTGCGGTCCGTGCGCAGGGTGCCACCACGCGGGTGACGGCACAGTGGACCCGCTGCACGACGGGCGCGGACCGCAGACGGCTCAGGGTGCGCGGCGCAGGGTGATCAGGGTGATCTCCGAGGGCACGCCGATGCGTGCCGGGAAGCCGGCCCACAGTCCCGCACCGTTGCTCACATACAGTGTCATGCCATCGACGCGGTACCGTCCGGAGACGAACCCGCCGTTGGCACGCTTCACCAGCTGGTCCATGCCGAGGATCTGGCCGCCATGGGTATGGCCGGACAGCTGCAGCTTGACCCCGCGTGCGGCCGCGTCCTTCGCATTGCGTGGGCGGTGGTCGAGCAGGATTACCGGGTTGGCCGGATCCGCGCCCGCCAGCGCCGCCTGCAGGTCTGGCAACGGCAGGCCATAGCGCGCGGCCACCGGATCGGTGACACCGGCGATCGTCAGCGCTGCATCCCCCCGCCGCACCTGCACGTGGCTGTTCTCCAGCACCTGCATGTGCAGCGCACGGAACGCCTGCATCCATTCGCTGTACTGGGCGTAGTACTCGTGATTGCCGGTGATGGCGATCACCCCGTCCGGCGCCCTCAGTTCACCCAGGGGCCGGAAGTCATTGCGCCGTGCCTGCACGGTGCCATCGATCAGGTCGCCGGTGATGACGACCAGGTCGGGCGCCAGGGCATTGCTTTCGGCCACGACCTGACGCACCCAGTCGCCGGTCAGCAGGCGGCTGGCGTGGATGTCGGTAAGCTGCAGTACGCGGTAACCCTCGAACGCGGCAGGCAAGCCGGCAATGGCCACCTCGATCTGTCGGGTCTTGGGCACCGCCATGCCCTGGCTCACGCCCCAGGCACTGACCAGCAGAGCCAGCAGGCCTGCGCCCGGGCGCAGCCACGGCGCGCGCAGCGCTGCGGTCACACGGGGCCTGCGCAGAACCCACGCGCCAAGCAGGCCCACGTCCATTACCAGCATCACCAGTGCCAGCAGCAGTACCGCAGTGGAGCCGGTGGCGAGCACGGCGATGGCCAGCTTGGGGATTTCCGGCGAGGCCATCGTGCCCCAGAACGTGGCCACGATCCGCAGCTGGACGGCGATGGCGACCAGCAGCAGGGACAGCAGTACTTTCAACCACACGGGCAGGCGCAGCGGCCAGAACAGGCGAAGGGCCACATACACGCCCATCAGCAAACCAATCGTACTCAGCACTGCGACGTTCCTGGACGAAGACAAGAGCCCGCCATGGTGACGGCTGCGGACAGCGTTGTGTAGAGCCGGGCCATGCCCGGCTGCTCAGTTCGCAGTCGAGCACGCTGGACGCTACGGAAGCCCGAGGCGCTCCACCCGCAGGCGGACAATGCGCCGCTTCTCCATGGCCAGTACGGTGATGCGGGCATCCGCTACTTCGACCGCATCGCCCACATCCGGCAGGCGGCCAAGCTGATCCAGCACCAGGCCGGAGATGGTCATGTAGTCGGCACTGCGGGGCAGCGACACGCCGGCCAGCCGTTGCAGGTCATCCAGCGTCAACGCGCCGTCGGCCTCCCATTGGCCCTCGTCCAGCGCCACTACGCCGTAACGCTCGTCCTGGGTATCGACCAGATCGCCCGCGATCGCCGCCAGCAGGTCATTGGCGGTCACCAGGCCTTCCACACTGCCGTACTCGTCCACCGCTACCGCCAGCGGTACCGGGTGCAGGCGGATCAGTTCAAGCGCCTGCAACGCGCTGGCGCTGGACAGCACGTACTGCGGCTGGCGCAGGTTGGCTTCCAGCTGCAGCGGCCTGCCCTGCAGCAGGTCGGCCAGCAGGTCGCGGCTCTGCACCACACCACGCAGGCTGTCCAGATCACCCTCGCCCACGAGCAGGCGCGTGTGCGGCGACGCCACCAGGCGCGCCACCACGTCGTCCTGGCCGCGCGCCAGATCGATCCACTGCACGTCGGCGCGCACGGTCATCACACTGGACACAGGCCGGTCAGCCAGGCCCAGCACGCTGCGGATCATCTCGTGCTCGGCCGGCTGCAGGCGTTCCTCCGGATCACCTTGGTCTTCTTCGCTGGCATCATCGTGGCCATTGGCCGGACGGGCGCCCAGCAGGCGCAGCACGGCGTCGGCAGTGCGCTGACGGAACGGCTGGCGACGCTCGTTGCGCTCGCGGTTGAAGCGCACCCACTGGTTGAAGGCTTCCACCAGGATCGAGAACGCGATCGCCGCGTACAGGTAGCCCTTTGGAATCTTGTAACCCAGCCCCTCGGCGACCAGGCTGAAGCCGATCATCAACAGGAAGCCCAGGCACAGCACCACCACCGTGGGATGCTTGTTGACGAAGCGGGTCAGCGGCTTGCTGGCCACCAGCATCAGTGCCATCGCGATGGTCACCGCGGCGTACATCACGCCCAGGTTGTCGACCATGCCCACGGCAGTGATCACCGAGTCCAGCGAGAACACGGCGTCCAGCACTACGATCTGTGCCACCACCATGGCAAAGCTGGCGTAGACCTTCTTGCCGTCTTCCTGGTGACTGCGGCCCTCCAGCCGCTCATGCAGCTCCATGGTGCCCTTGAACAGCAGGAACAGGCCACCGCCCAGCAGGATCAGGTCGCGTCCGGAGAAGCTGTGACCGAACAGCGTGACCAGCGGCTCGGTCAGCTTCATGATCCACGCCAGCGCGGCCAGCAGCACCAGCCGCATCAGCAGCGCCAGCGTCAGGCCGATCACCCGCGCACGGTCGCGCTGGTGCGGCGGCAGTTTGTCGGCCAGGATCGCGATGAACACCAGGTTGTCGATGCCGAGCACGATCTCGAGCACTACCAGGGTTGCAAGTCCCATCCATATCGAGGGGTCAGCCAACCATTCCATTTCGGGTCCGTTTCGTCAGTAGGTCAGGGGGAAAAACAAAAGCTTCAGCCGCCATCGTGCGCCTGCGTCGGGTCGTAGCCGAGCAGGTCGCCGGGTGTGCATTGCAGCTCCCGGCAGATGGCATCCAGCGTGGAAAAGCGGATGGCGCGGGCCTTGCCGGTTTTCAGGATGGACAGATTGGCCAGCGTGATGTCGATGCGCCCCGCCAGCTCGGACAGGGTCATGCCACGCGCCTGCAGCATGCGGTCCAACGTGATCACTACGGCCATCAGGTCAGGTCCATCAGATCAGGCCATCCAGGTCGTCGCGCATCGCCGCGCCGACCGCGAACACGCGCGCCAGCACGAACAGCATCAGTACCGCGACCAGACCGGTGATGGACATGCCTCCGCCCACCTCCATCCAGGCGAAATCAGGCCCCATCCAGGCAGCGTAGAGGCCGATCACGATCGACAGCAGTTCCATCGCCAGCATCAACCAGGCCATGCGCTGCAGGCGCCGGGCATTGGCATGGGTGAAGGGGCGTTCGCGGGCAGCGGACCTCAGCATCCGCGCGAGGTGTCGGAGGAACACCAGGCACAGCACCAGCAGGGCAACGATGGTGCCCAGGCCGATGCAGAAGTGCAGGAACAGATCGCCTCCGTGGGCGGCGGCAGTACGTGCATCATGCACGGCATCCAGCAGCCAGCGGCGGTCGTAGGCGACCAGCGGCACGGCCAGCAGTGCGGCCAGGATGCCCAGCCAGCACATGGCCCGCACGGCCTGCACGGCGGTCTGGGCCAGGGTGAACAAGCCTCGCGCGGGTCTGGCGCGGGCGGGACGAACGGTCAAGCGGCCTCCGGTATTGGGGTGGCCCTGCCGCCCCGGGGTGGATTTATCGATAAACGATATACCACATCCCGAAGTGAAAGGCTGAACGTCGGCGCTGTTGCACGCGAGCTTCGAACCCGCCTCCGCACTTGACACCCCAGTGACAATTTTATTATTAATTAACTAATTAGTTAATCACATTCTCATGGATCGCATCTTCGAAGCACTCGCCTCAACCGCCCGGCGGCAGGTCCTGGCCTATCTCAGCGCCGGTGAACTCAGTGCGGGCGAACTGTCCGAGCGCTTCGATTTCAGCAAGCCGGCACTGTCCAACCATCTGCGCATCCTTGAAGAGGCAGGTCTGATCGAACGCGAGAAGCGTGGCCAGTACGTGTACTTCCGACAGGTGCCCGACCGGCTTGCCAACACCTTGTTCTCGTGGGCTGCCGAAGTCTGCCCGGTGGGCGGCCCACTCAAGCGCGAAGCGCGCGCACGCCGCAAGTCACCCGCCCCCTGAGGAGCCGCCCGATGCCTGGACCGACCCACGACAGCCGCTCGTTTCCAGGTGTACAGCTTGCGGCTCAGGAGGGCGGCGGCCCCGTTGAAGTCACACTGATCGCACAGCTCGGCATCGGTGCCGGCGACGCGCTGGTGGCTGATGCCAGCCAGCGTCAGCGCCACCACCCCGCCTTCATCGATGCACTCGATGAGCCCTCTGCACGGCTCGGTGGCATGCATCTGCAGTACGGCGATGCGTCCTCGCTGTACAGTTTCATGGTCGGCGAAGGCGGACATCCGTTCCATCGCCACGCCGGCCCACGCATGTTCACCGCCATCGCCGGCAGCGCAGGCGCTGAGCTGCGTTTCGCGATGGCCTCCGATGCACAGCTCGCAATCGATCCCGTCGCGCTCCCGCGCTCGCTGCGTCGCGTCCAGATCCCACCGGACTGCCTTTTCACCGTTCGATTTGGCGGAGGTACCTGGCACCAGTTTGTATCGAACCATCCTGGCCACCCTGCCCTGTTCGCACTGTCTTGCCACAGCAACGAACTGGCCGGTGCGATGAGCGCTGAAACAAGAGCGCAGGTGCAACGCAACGGTGCTGATATTCCCAGCTTGACTGAGGTGCTTCCCGAGGTGCACTGGCCCACCATAGCCACGTTGGCGGCCACCCCGCTGCTGCGTCTCTCGCTGCAGGCCGCACCTCCCAGCCTGTGCGCGTCCCTGTGCGCCCGTACCCGGGCGTTGCTCGGCCCGCTGCGACGGATCAATCTGCGTCCACTGCGTGGCTTCGTCGAACGTGCCCCCCTTCCATTTACCATCGAGTCCCGCGCGCCCAGCGATGACGGACTGCTGGGCAAAGCACTGCAGTCCAGCAACTACCATGATCTGACGGTGCTCCGGCTGGACGGTGCTCAGTTGCAGCAGCCACCTGTTTCGCAGTTGCTGGCAAACGTGCTGGAAGGCTTCCTGTGCAACCCACCGGGCGGCGTCAGCCAGCTGATGGCGGTGCGCAACTGGCTGGTGGCTCCCTTGGGGCTGCGCACCGCGCGGCTGGGCTGCCCGGTCTCGTCGCTGGCATGCAGCGATCACACGCAGCTCTTTGCGGGCCGCTATCCCGTGTTGGATTCACAGGTCGATGCACATGGCCGCTATGCCGAAGTACTGCTGGGCGCCGACGATCGCCACCTGCGCTTCCGCAGCAGTGTCCGCGTGCAGCGGCATACCGACGACCGCATCGAGATCAGCCTCGGCACGCGTGTGCAGACCCGCAACCTCTTCGGGCGTGTCTACATGGCGTTGATCGATGGCGTGCACCGGCACTACATCGCCCCTGCACTGCTGCGGCGCGCAGTCGAACATGCGCTCGCGCCCGAACTGGCGGTTCCCGGTGCCTGGACCGGCGAAGCCTCGCTTCGCTGAGTCCATAGAAGGCGGGATGAAACGCCGTTGCCGTGTTCCGCAAACTGCCGAGGGGTCTACTGTCCGAACTCAACGCGCGTAGCGGAACACCAGATCGTCCGCATCGTTGCGCACCGCGTCCGCATCCAGCACCCCGCCCAGCCGCCGGGCCACGGCCTGCGACGCGAGGTTGTCCGGCGCCATGTAGCTCACCAGCGTCGGCAACTGCAGCGATGTGAACGCCCAGTCGCGCAGGGCGGCCGCGGCCTCGCTGGCGAAGCCCTGCCCTTCGTGGCCGTCGTACAACAGCCAGCCCAGTTCCTTTTCCGGAAACAACGGGCCGTGGTTGATGCCGACCTGTCCAATGCAGGCGCCGCTGTCGCGCCGTTCGATCATCAGCGCGCCGTGGCCGAACAAGGGCCAGCTGGCCAGGTCGTGACAGAACTGTCCCCAGGCCGCGACCTCACCAAATGGACCGCCCATGCCGCGCGCACGGGGCGATGCAAGAAAGCTCGCATAGGTGTTGAAATCATCCAGCCGCTGCGGGCGCAGGCGCAACCGTGCGGTATGCAGCGTGGGAATCTCCAGCATCGCCACGGCCGATCTCACTGCACAGCCACACGACCATCACCGCGGCGCCGCAGCGACGGAGGGCGTGGCGCATCGGCGTCGGTGCACGCCAGCACGGACGGCGGCTGCGCGCTGGCCAAGGCGGGATCGACGGACATGGCGGGCTCCTGCAGTGTCAGGCTGCAAGTCTAGGCCGCGCCCTGTGCGATGCAGATGAAGTGCGGCGCAAGGGGGCATGCTGCCCCTGATGTACCGCCATGACCGGCGTCTCCAGCGCCGTGGCACTCAGCGTGCACCGGCAATCCATACCTGGTCGCGTCCCTGTGCCTTGGCCCGATACATGGCGGCATCGGCAGCACGCAGCAGGGAACGCCAGCCCAGTGCATCGGTACTGCCCTCGGCCACACCGAAACTGGCAGTGACACGCAACACGTTGCCATTGCCCAGCACGATATCCGACTGCTGCAGTGCGACGCGCAGCGATTCGGCCAACCGGCCACCCGCGCCGAGATCCCCATCCGCCAGCAGCACAAGGAACTCCTCGCCACCGTAGCGGGCGATGCTGTCGGTGTGCCGCAGGTGCCTGCGCAGCAGCTGCGCAACCTGCACCAGTACCTCGTCGCCTGCGGCGTGGCCTTGGCCGTCGTTGATTGCCTTGAAATGATCGACGTCGAGCAGGATCACCACCGCCATGACGTTGCCTGCGGCGTGCCGCTGCTGCACGTGTTCGTCCAGCGCGCGCCGATTGAGCAACCCGGTCAGCGCATCGGTGCCGGCCAGCTGGCGCAGTTCGCTGGTCAGTGCGGAACGTTCACGTGAGGTCTCGCGCAGCACTTCAATCGCGTCGAACAGCCGCTGCATCTCTGCCAATGGATGAGTGACGTGCTGCGCGGGGCCCGGCGCGTCGGACGCGATCTGCACCACCTGTTCCTGTGCCTGCAGCAGCGGCCTGAGGATCTGCCGGTGGGCAATGCGCAGGGCCACGCCCAGCACCGCCAGCGTGCCCAGCGCGGTGGCCCACAACACGGCCAGCCGTGTCGCCTCACGATTCCGTGCCTGTTCGAAGCGACCGATGGACATGCTCAGGTAGCCGTCGCGCAGCGCCTCCAGTGACTGCAGCGTCGGAACGTAGCGCGCAGTGAATTCCGCGGTGCTCCACGGCGGAGGCCGTCCACGGCGACCGTCCTCGATCAGCTGTTCGATCATCGGCAGCGACTCGGCGAAGAACTGCCGGCGTGCCATGTCCCAGTGCCAGGACAGCTCGGGATCACTGCGGAACACCGACTCGTGGCTGGCTGCCAGCCGCCACAGCTCGAGCAGGCGGCCCTCGGTCTGCTGCGCCGCGCGTACCTGCCGGACGCGCCAGGCCCCGGGAACCGCCACCGGTGCCATCACATTCGACGCCAGTCGGCCGCCATGCTCGCGCAGGTCCATCAGGATCTGGCCCTGGATCGCCGGAATCGCCGCTTCGCGGCCGGTGGCCACCAGCACGTTGATCTGCGCCGAAGCCAGGCGATGCAGGCGATCGGTCACCATGAACATGCTGTTGATCGCATGCTCCACGTCGTCGACCGTCCGCGCGTCTGCCGGCTTGGCCACGACCCGGTCCACCGCCGCGCGCGCCTGGCGGAGCTGATGCTGGGCCTCGAACAGGGTGCGGCGCTCGTCAGGCAGGGAGGGCCCGGACAGGATCACGGCATCCATCTGCGTTATCGCCACATTGACCCGCTTTCGCGCCTGTGCCAGCCCCGCCGCGAGCCGCGCGCGTTCGCCGGCATCGGCGCAATCGCTGCCGAGCAGGCTGTTGGCTGGCCCGCGCTCGGCGGAGGCCAGATTGGCCAGATCAAAGGTCTGCCGCAACCGGCGCAGACTGCGGAGGTTGTCCTCCGCATCGGTGTAGCGCAGCGTGCCCTGGACCAGGGCGATGGCCATCAAGGGCAGCGTGCACACCACGAACAGCCCGGCCAGGATCCAGACCCAGGTCCGCAACCCGATCGGCGACACCTTGCGGGCCATTCACCATTCCCCTGAAGTGCCGGTCACTGTAGCTGCCGGCTGGCGGCACCCACAAGCGCCCACCGTGGCCCTGCAGTGGCGCCCGCTGGCACCGGCAACTGTCAGATCCAGCGCTGGTCCACCAGTTCCCGTTTCACATAGGCATAGAACACCGGCGCAGCGACCAGCCCCGGCAGGCCGAAGGCGGCTTCCATCACCAGCATCGACAGCAGCAGTTCCCACGCACGGGCCTGGATCTCGCCACCGACGATGCGGGCATTGAGGAAGTACTCGAGTTTGTGGATCACCACCAGGTACAGCAGCGCCACCACCGCCACGTAGAACGATACCGACAGGGCAACGATGGTGATGACGGTATTGGAGATGATGTTGCCCACCACGGGCAGCAGGCCGGCGATGAACGTGATCAGTACCAGCGTCTTCGACAGCGGCAGGTGCACGCCGAACAGCGGCAGCACCCCCAGCAGGAAAATCGCGGTGAACACGGTATTGAGCAGGGAGATCTTCACCTGCGCGAACACCACCTGGCGGAATGCGGTCGCCAGGCGGCCAGTACGGCCGATCAGTTCCTGCGCCAGCGGCCCCATCGTCGGCAACGGAAGCTCGTCGTACAGCGCGATCATCGCCCCGAGCACCATGCCGATCAGCACGCGCACGCCGACCTGCACCGCCGACGTGCCGGCGACGCCCAGTTGCCGTTGGTGCTCTGCCGCCCACTCGTTCAATGCCGCACGCAGTGCCGGCATGTCCTCGGGAATATAGGGCTGCAGCAGCGCCGGCACCTGGTGACGCGAGGTGTTGAGGATGTCCATCAGGCGCGCCAGCAGCGCATCCGGCCCGCCGGTTTCAGTGCGGAAGAAGGACGCCACGCCGATGCCGGCCAGCACGAGCACGCCGATGATGACGGCCGAAAGCACGATCACCGCGATCGCACGCGCGCGCCCGGGCGGCAGGCGCCCCTCCACTGTCGACGCCAGCAGGTGGGTCAACTGGAACACCAGCAGGCCCGACAGCAGCGTCACCACCAGGCCCAGCTTCAGTACCAGCCACATCCCCAGCAGCATCAATGACCAGGCCGCGATCCTTGCAACGGGAGGCCGGGGCTGGGCAACGAGGGCGTCTTGCATGGCATGGGTCCGGGCGGGGTGGCCCATGGTAGTGGAACGCTCCGGACACGGAAATGAATGGAATTGGGGCCAGCGCTTCTGATCACAGGCAATGAAACATCCCCGGCAGGCGCAGGCCTGCCGGGGTTCCTGCCTGCTGCCTTCACCTGCGCCCTGGCGGCGCTGTCGAGCCACGCAGCATCAGACTGAAGTCCAGCGTCTGCTGAAGCGGGACATCGACGCCTTCGATGATGGCGAGCAGCAGTTTGACTGCGCGGTCGCCGATCTCCCGCATGGGCTGCCGGATGGTCGTCAACGGCGGCGTGAGGTAACGCGACGACGCCAGGTCGTCGAAACCGACGATGGACAGTTCCTCGGGCACGCGGACGCCCAGTTCCCGGCAGGCCGCCAGGGTTCCCAGTGCCATCTGGTCACTGAAGCAGAAGATCGCGGTCGGCGCCGATGCGGCGGCCAGCAGTGCCGTCGCCGCCGCATGGCCGGATTCGACGGAGAAGTCACCCGGCACAACACTCAACTGGCGCAGTCGGCCGCGCGCCCTGCCCGCCGCCCGTGCTCCTTCCAGCCGCTGCTGGTGCAGGGGGTTGTCGGGGGGCCCGCCCACCACGGCGATCCGCTCATGTCCCAGTCCGTACAGGTGCTCCATCACCGCACGCGCGGCGGCAGCGTTGTCGATGTGGACACTGGGGAGGCCCAGCGCGGGGTCGAATTCACAGCCGTTGACCACCGGCGCGGCGGCGCCCTGCTGCTCGACGATCGCGCGCGCGGTAGGCGGCAGGCGATGGCCCAGTACGATCAGGCCATCGGCCTCGTTGCGACGGAGCATCTGCGCATAGCGCTCCTCGCGGTCGGGTCGATGCTGGGTGTCGCCCAGCAGGACCGCGTAGCCGACGGCCTGGGCCGCGTCTTCGGCACCCTGCAGGATCTGTGCGAAGAACGGGTTGGCAATGTCCGGCACGGTCACCAGGATCTTGCCGCTGCGCTGCGTCTTCAGCGTGCGGGCGACCGTATTGGGCACATAGCCCAGCGCGGCGGCGGCCTGTTCGATGCGCGTGCGCGTCGCCGGCAGCACCTTGTCCGGCCGGGACAGCGCCCGCGACACCGTACCGGCGGAGACGCCGACGTGCTTGGCGATGTCGTAGATGGTGGCCATGGCGTCAGTTCTTGTTTCCGCTGTGCAGTGCACAACAGGGTTTGCGGGAGACCCTGCTAGGGTAATGCAATCGATTGCATCGCGGGCGAACCACGTTGAAGACGCTCAAGGGTCCGGCGCTGTTCCTGGCGCAGTTCATCAGCGAAACACCTCCTTTTGATCGGCTGGACACGCTGGCCGGCTGGGCTGCGGGCCTGGGCTATTGTGGCGTACAAGTGCCGACGAACGCGCCGCATCTGTTCGATCTGGCCGAGGCCGCGCGCAGCCAGGCGTACTGCGACGACATCAGCGGCATGCTGGCCGACCATGGCCTGCAGATCACCGAGCTGTCCACCCATCTGCAGGGACAGCTGGTCGCCGTCCACCCCGCCTACGACAGCCTGTTCGACGGCTTCGCGCCGCTGGACAAGCGCGGCAACCCCGCCGCGCGCCAAGCCTGGGCGGTGGAACAGTTGAAGCTGGCTGCCCGCGCCAGCCAGCGCCTGGGATTGACCGCGCATGCCACGTTCTCCGGCGCGCTGGCCTGGCCCTACTTCTATCCCTGGCCGCAACGCCCACCGGGACTGGTGGAAGAAGCCTTCGCCGAACTCGGCCGGCGCTGGCGCCCCATCCTGGAGGCGTTCGACGCCAGCGGCGTGGACCTGTGCTTCGAGATCCACCCGGGTGAGGATCTGCACGACGGTGCCACCTTCGAGCGCTTCCTCGATGTGGTGGACCACCACCCACGCGCGAAGATGCTGTATGACCCCAGCCATCTGCTGCTGCAGCAGATCGACTACCTGGGCTTCATCGACCGGTATCACGATCGCATCGGCATCTTCCACGTCAAGGACGCGGAATTCCGGCCCAGCGCGCGCAGCGGCGTCTATGGCGGTTACCAGGACTGGATCGACCGGCCGGGGCGCTTCCGCTCGCTCGGCGACGGCCAGATCGACTTCAAGGCGATCTTCTCCCGGTTCGCGCAGTACGATTTCCCGGGCTGGGCGGTCGTGGAGTGGGAGTGCTGCCTGAAGCACCCGGAGGACGGCGCACGCGAGGGAGCCGCCTTCGTCCGTGACCACATCATCCGCGTGACCGAACATGCCTTCGACGACTTCGCCGGCAGCGGCACGCCGCCGGAATCACTGCGCCGCATGCTGGGACTCTGAGCCACTACCGCCCCGGGAGGGCAAGCCATGACGCACGCCATGTCGCGCTTGGGCGCGATGATGTTCCTGCAGTTCTTCATCTGGGGCGCGTGGTTCGTGACCCTGGGGACGTATCTGGTGCAGGGCCCGCTGCAGGCCAGCGCCAGCCAGGTGGCCACCGCCTTCCTCAGCCAGTCCATCGGTGCCATCGTCGCCCCGTTCCTGGTCGGCCTGATAGCCGATCGCTACTTTGCGGCGCAGCGCATTCTCGGAGTGCTGCACCTGGCCGGTGCGGTGCTGATGTGGTTCGCATCCACGGCGACGGACTTCAACACGTTCTTCGCTTGTGTCATGGGTTACATGCTGCTTTTCATGCCGACGCTGGCCCTGGCCAACAGCGTGGCGATGCGCCATATGCAGTCGCCTGAGAAGCAGTTCCCGCTGGTGCGCGTGGCCGGCAGTGTCGGCTGGATCGTGGCCGGCGTGCTGATCGGCTGGCTGGGCTGGGAGCAGGCGCATCGGCTCGAACTGACCTTCCGCATGGCGGCGATGGCGTCGCTGGCCCTCGGTCTGTATGCCTTCACCCTGCCGCACACACCGCCGCTGGCCAGGCAGCGCGATGCGGGACTGGGGCAG
The DNA here is from genome assembly GCF_029835135.1 of Stenotrophomonas sp. GD04145. Taxonomy (NCBI): domain Bacteria; kingdom Pseudomonadati; phylum Pseudomonadota; class Gammaproteobacteria; order Lysobacterales; family Lysobacteraceae; genus Stenotrophomonas; species Stenotrophomonas sp. GD04145. The sequence goes on from NZ_JAODZG010000015.1 coordinate 58,777, forward strand.
ATCCTGGGCCTGGACTCGCTGCGGCTGCTGAAGTCGCGCTCCTACCTGGTGTTCTTCCTCGCCTCCATCGCCATCTGCATTCCGTTGGCGTTCTACTACAACTTCACCAATCCGTATCTCAACGACCTGGGCGTGCGTGGTGCGGCCGGTCTGCAGTCCCTGGGCCAGGTCTCGGAAGTGCTGCTGATGCTGGCCATGCCGTTCCTGTTCGTCCGCCTGGGGGTCAAGACGATGCTGGCGGTGGGCATGGCCGCGTGGGTGGTGCGCTATGTCATGTTCGCCTTCGGCGATGCGGGCGGTGCGTTCTCCCTGCTGGTGATCGGCATCGTGCTGCACGGCATCTGCTACGACTTCTTCTTCGTCACCGGCCAGATCTATACCGACGCACACGCCGGCCCCGACGCGCGCAGCAGCGCGCAGGGCTTCATCACCCTGGCGACGTACGGCGTAGGCATGCTGATCGGCACGTTCCTGTCCGGTGCGGTGGTGGAGCACTTCACCACGGCGGCGGGTCCGGACTGGCAGCAAATCTGGCTGTTCCCGGCCGGCGTCGCACTGGTGGTGCTGATCGCCTTCCTGCTGCTGTTCCGCGACCGCCCCGCTGTCGCGGCCGCTCCCACCGCACCCTGAGGATCCCATCGGATGTCCAAGCTTGGAATCGCCATCGTCGGCACAGGCATGATCGGTGCGGTGCATCGCCGCGCGGCACTGCTGGCCGGGGCCGAGGTCCGCGGCGTGGCGGCCTCTTCCCCGCAGCGCGCACAGGAGGTGGCGCAGGCGTGGAACGTCGCGCATGCCTACCGCGATATCGAGGAGGTGGTCAGCGATCCGCAGGTGCAGGTCGTGCATGTGTGCACGCCCAACCATCTGCACCGCGCCATGGCGCAGGCCGCGCTGGAAGCCGGCAAGCACGTGATCTGCGAGAAGCCACTGGCCACCACCCTGGACGACGCCCAGGCATTGGCCGCGTTGGCCGCCAGGACCGGTCTGGTCGCTACGGTCCCCTTCGTCTACCGCTATCACCCGGTGGTCCGCGAGGCACGCGCACGCATCGCGCAGGGCGAGCTGGGGCCACTGCACCTGATCCACGGCAGCTACCTGCAGGACTGGCTGCTGGATCCGGCCAGCAACAACTGGCGTGTCGACCCCTCGCTGGGCGGCACCTCGCGCGTATTCGCCGATATCGGCTCGCACTGGTGCGACCTTGTGGAATGGGTCAGCGGCGAACGCTTCGCCGAGGTCAGTGCCGCGTTCGCCACCGTCATCGCCGAGCGCGGCGCGGTCACCGGGCAGAGCTTCACCACGCCGGCCGCCGGCGGCACGACGCAGGCTGTTTCCAGCGAGGATGTGGCCACGGCGATGTTGCGCACGAGTGCGGGTACGCTCGCCTCGTTGACGGTCAGCCAGGTTTCGGCCGGACGCCACAACCGGCTGTGGTTCGAGATTGACGGCGCCAGGGCCAGCGTGGCCTTCAACCAGGAAGATGCCGAGCGGCTGTGGATCGGCCGGCCCGACCAGCGCGAGGATAGCTTCGTGCGCGGGCCCGGTGCCGGCAGCGCCGAACAACGCAGATTGTCGGTCTTGCCGGCCGGACACGCGCAGGGCTATGGCAACTGCTTCGAAGCGTTTGTCGCCGACACCTACCGTGCCATTGCAGGCGAGCAGCCGGAGGGCCTGCCCACCTTCGATGACGGCCTGCGCTCGGCGCGGATCGTCACACGTGTCATCGCATCCGCCAGGTCACGTGCCTGGACGGCCATCGATTGAATTCCCGGAGGACTGCCTGATGAACATCCGTATCCGCAGGACCGCAAGCCTTGCACTGCTGCTGCTCGTTGCCCTGCCCGCCTTCGCGCGCGATGCCACCGACGTGCACACGCCCATCGCGGTGCAGATGTACACGTTGCGCAATGCCGGCTCGCTCGACCAGCAGCTGAAGATCGTCCACGACGCCGGCGTGCGCGCCGTGGAAACAGTCGGTACGCAGAATGTCAGCGCTGCCGAACTCAAGCAGCTGCTCGACAAGTATTCGATCAAGGCGATTTCCTCGCACACGCAGCTGGCCGATCTGCGCAGTGACCTGGATGGCGTGGTCGCCTTCAACCGGGCCATCGGCAACACCACGCTGGTGGTGCCCTATCTGGCCGAGAAAGACCGCCCCACCGACGCTGCCGGCTGGACGGCACTGGGCAAGGAACTGGGCCAGCTCTCGAAGCAGGCCCGTGCCAAGGGCATGCGCCTGGCCTATCACAACCACGACTTCGAGCTGGTCGACTTCAATGGCACGACCGGACTGGAACTGCTGTTCGCCGCGGCCGGCCCCGATCTGCAGACCGAGCTGGACCTGGCCTGGGTCGCACGGGCCGGCCATGACCCGGTGGTGATGCTGGGCAGATTCAAAGGCCGCCTGTTCGCGGTGCACGCCAAGGACAATGCCCCGAAGGGCCAGGCTGAGGATGAAGGCGGCTTCGCCGCCGTGGGCCAGGGCGTCCTGGACTGGAAAGCGATCCTGCCCGCCGCCGCCACGGCCGGCGTGCAGTGGTACATCCTCGAGCATGACCAACCCCGCGATCCAGCCACCGTCATCCGCACCGGTGCGGACTATCTGCGTGAACACCTGACTGCCCGCGTGCCTGCCGGCGCACAGCGCTAGCCCGCGAAGGAGCCCAGCTTGAAAACGATTCTGAAAGTGACTGTCGCGCTGTGCGGCACCCTGCTGGCCGCTGCGGCGTGGTGCAAGGAAGACCCTGCTGCCGGAGCGCAGCTCTACGCAACGCACTGCGTGGCCTGCCACGGTGCGGAGCGCGCCGGCGTGCCACCGACGTTCCCTGCGCTCACCGACGTCAGCAAACGGCTTCAGCCTGCGCAGATCAAGGACAAGATCAAGCAGGGCGGCGGCTTGATGCCCCCCTTCCCGCAGCTGTCGCAGCAGGAGATCGACAACATCGCCAGCTACCTGGCGAAGTAGGCATGAGGGTGCGCTACAGCTCGCGCACCCAGATGTTGCGGTAGCTCACCCTGGCGTCGTGCTCCTGCAGGTACAGCGGCGCACAGGCATGTGGCGCGTAGGAAGGCGCGCCGATGTACTCGGTCTTGCCCGCCAGCACCGTGTCGTCCTGCACCAGCACACCGTTGTGCAGCACGGTGATGCGGGCCGGCGAGGTGAGCCCGCCGCCTGCCGAGAAGCGCGGGGCCTTCCAGATGATGTCGTAGGCCTGCCACTCGCCGGGCGCACGCGAGGCATTCACCAACGGAATGGCCTGCTTGTACATCGATCCGGCCTGGCCGTTGGCATAGGTCGGGTTGTTGTAACTGTCGAGCACCTGCAGTTCGTACACCTCCTGCAGGAAGATGCCACTGTTGCCGCGGTGCTGACCGTCGAATCCGGCGGTCGCGGTGGGCGTGCGCCACTCGACATGCAGCTGGACATCGCAGAAGCGCTGCCTGGTGCGGATGCCCTTGCTGCCGGGCACCACGGTCAGCGCGCCATCGGCAACGGTCCAGGGCACGGGTCCGCCCTGCTCCGACTCCCAGCGCGACAGATCCTTGCCATCGAACAGCACGATCGCATCGGAGGGCGCGCGGCCTGGCGGCGTCGCTACGACCGCGGGAACCGGCGTCCACACTTCGGTCTTCGCCGGATCGCGCGCAGGGTCGCCGCCGTCCTGCGCGAACACGGGTGCGGTGCCCAGCAGGCAGGCCACTGTCAGGAGAGGTCGGTTCATCGTGCTTCCGGATCAAGGTGGGGGGTCGAGGCGTGGAGGCCCATCAGCTGGTCCCCCACGCCGGCGTGCCGGGCGTATAGGCAAGATCGCCGTCATAGCGACCCGGCACCGCAACGTACTTCAGCACTTCGGTCGCACCGACCTTCGAGGTGAAGAAGCCGAAGATGACCAGCTGCTTGATCATCGTGAAGTAGTGCGGCGCTGCCTCCCCCTCTTCCGCGGCACCGGTCTCGGTGACCTCGACGACGTGCGCCCGGGCTTCCGCATCCAGGGTGCGCAACAGTTCGCTGCGGGCCTGCGAGGGGAGCGACACGAAGCGGCCACCGGCACGCTTGTCGATATCGACCAGGCCGGCGCGGAATATCGCCTGCTGCCGGGGGGTGTAGCAATCGGTGACGAACAGCGCCATGAACGGGCCCGCGCCGGCATCCTTCGCGCCCGGCGTTGTGGTTCGCGGCAGGATGGTTTCAGCGATCTCGTCCAGCATGCTGATGTCAGCGGCAGAGAACGCGGCCTTCGATCCTGTCGTCGCGCTCTGCCCTGCGGCCAGTGCGGGCAGGCCCACCATGGCCGCGCCGGTGGCGGCGACGATCATCTTCAACAGTTCGCGACGGTCCATCACAAGTTCCCCGCTTTCAGTTCGCGTACGGCATGGTCGGCGGCCCGTGCCGTCAGCGCCATGTACGTCAGCGATGGATTCACGCACGCGCTGGAGGTCATGCAGGCGCCATCGGTCACATAGACATTCGGCGCATCCCAGACCTGATTGTGCTGGTTGAGCACGGAGCTTCTGCGATCGCGGCCCATGCGGGCCGTGCCCATTTCATGGATGCCCTTGCCCGGGGCGTAGTCGTTGTCGTGCATCTCCACGTCCTTGACGCCGGCTGCCTCCAGCATCTCGGCAGCGTCGGCCGCCATGTCCTTGCGCATCGCCAGTTCGTTCGAGCGCATCGAAACGTCCATCGCCAGCACCGGCAGCCCCCACTTGTCCTTGCGCCGCGGATCCAGGCGGATCGTGTTGTCGTGGTGCGGCAGCATCTCGCCGAATCCGGTCATGCCGATGCGCCAGTCGCCCGGCAGGGTCAGGGCCTCCTTCAGGTCGGCACCGATGTTCAGCTCGGCGATCTCGCGCGACCACCCGGTGCGGCTGGCACCGCCCTGGTAGCCGAATCCGCGCAGGTAGCTGCGCTTGTCCGCAGCGACGTTGCGGAAGCGCGGAATGTAGAAGCCGCAGGGGCGGCGACCGAAGTAGTACTTGTCGTCGTAACCCTCGACCCGGCCGGAGGCACCGGCACCAAAATGATGGTCCATCACGTTGTGCCCCAGCTCGCCGGATGACGACCCCAGCCCGCCCTCCCAGACATCGGTGGCCGAGTTCATCAGCATCCAGGTCGAGTTGAAGGAGGATGCGTTGAGGAAAATGACCTTGGCCGTGTACTGATAGGTCAACCCGGTCTCGGCATCGATGACCTCCACACCGCGCGCGCGCTTGCGGTCCTTGTCGTACAGCACTTCCTTGACGATCGAGAAGGGCCGCAATGTCAGATTGCCCGTTTTCATCGCCGCCGGCAGCGTCGCCGCCTGGGTCGAGAAGTAGGCACCGAAGGGACAGCCCAGGATGCACTTGTTGCGGTACTGGCAGTTGACGCGCCCCTGCTCGGGCATGGGCTGGGTGATGTTGGCGGTACGCGAGTGGATCATGTGCCGCGTTCCGCCAAACGCCTTCCTGATCCGCGCGGCCACATCCTTCTCGACGATGTTCAGCGGGATCGGCGGCAGAAATTCACCGTCCGGCAGCACGTCCAGTCCCTCGCGCGTACCGGCGATACCGGCGAACTTCTCCACATGGTCGTACCAGGGTGCGATGTCGGCGTAGCGGATCGGCCAGTCAGTAGCGATGCCGTCCTTGAGGTTGGCTTCGAAATCCAGGTCGGAGAAGCGGTAGCTCTGCCGCCCCCACATCAGCGAACGGCCGCCTACGTGGTAGCCACGGAACCAGTCGAAGCGCTTGGTCTCGGTGTACGGTGACTCCTGCTCATTGGCCCACATCCCTTCCAGGTTCTCGGCCAGGCCGTAGTCGCGCATCAATACGGGGAAGGCGGCCTTCATCGCCTGTGTCGGCCGGTTGCGGTGCGGGAAATCCCACGCCTCCTTCATCGCATTGACGTAGTCCTTGACGTGCTCGATGTTGCGCCCGCGTTCCAGCATCAGGACCTTCAGGCCCTTCTCGGTCAGTTCCTTCGCCGCCCAACCGCCACTGATTCCCGAGCCAACAACGATGGCGTCGTAATGATTGTCTGCCATGGGTCTACTTCACCTGGGTGGATATCGTTTCAGACGTCGCAGAGGCGGATCGCCTCGCGCAGCGAGCCGACGGGATCGGGTGCCGCAGGCATGAACTCCTGCGCCAGATACCCCTCAAAGCCGGTGTCGCGGATCGCGCGACAGATGGCCGGATAATGCAGTTCCTGCTGGTCACCGATCTCGTGCCGGCCTGGCACACCTGCGGTGTGGTAGTGCTTGAAGAAGCGGTGATGCCTGCCGATGGTGGCGATGATGTCGCCCTCCATGATCTGCATGTGATAGATGTCGTACAGCAGGCCGAAATTGTCCGATCCGAGCCGCTGGCACAGCTCGACGCCCCATGCGGAGTGATCGCACAGGTAATCGGGATGATCGACCCTGGAGTTCAGCAGCTCCATCACCAGCACGACACCACGCTTCTCGGCATGGCCGAGGATGCGCTTCAGCCCGGCTTCGGCATTCTCCAGGCCTTCCCGCGGATCCATGCCGTCACGATTGCCGGAGAAGCAGATGAGGTTGCGGTAGCCGGCATCGGCCACCAGATCGATGTGCCGCGCGTAGCGCTCCACCAGTGCATCGTGATACTGGCGGCCGGCAAAGCCTTTGGTCAGGCTGATCTCGGCGCCGTTGCACATGGAGCTGTAGACGCCATGCGCCTTCAGTGTGGGCCAGTCCGCCGGTCCCACCAGATCGATGGCGGCGAAGCCGATATCCTTCACCGTCTGGCAGAGCTGGGCGACCGACTGCTGCGGGAACGTCCAGCGGGCGACGGAATGCTTCAGGTTGCCCTTGAGTGGGGCCTGGGCGGCGAACGAGGGCAGCGCGGCTGCCGCAGCCAGGCCAAGGCCGCCAGCGAACGCCATGCGCAACGCATCGCGCCGCGTAAGCCCCGATGCCGGTCCGATCGAATGGATGGACATCCATCTGCCGGCCTCCCAACCGGTATCAAACGCAACGATTCACAGCAATGCAATCGATTGCACCATAAGGGAGGAATTCTTTTTTTTGCAAGACGCGGTGCACGAAAAATCCATGCTGCGCGGCACAACGCCGGCCTGCCGTGGAAAAAAGAAAAGCCCCGCATCGGCGGGGCTTTCTGTTTCCTGCGGACGCGCGTCCGATCAGAACGGAATATCATCGTCAGCGAAGTCGTCCATCGGCGGCGCCTGCTGTGGCTGCGGGCGCTGATTGCCGCCCTGGTTGCCGTAGCCGCCACCCTGGTTGCCGCCCTGGTTGCCATAGCCACCGCCCTGTCCACCACGCTGGCCGCCACCACCGCCGTACTCCTGGCGCGGTGCCTGCTGGCGCTGCGGACGATCACCGCCGTAGTTGCCGCCACCACCGCCACCGCCTTCACCGCGGCCGCCCAGCATCTGCATCTCATCGGCGACGATATCGGTGGAGTACTTCTCCACGCCGTCCTGGCCGGTGTACTTGTCGTAACGCAGGCTGCCTTCGACGTAGACCGAGCTGCCCTTGCGCAGGTACTCGCCGGCGATCTCACCGAGCTTGCCGAAGAACACCACGCGGTGCCATTCGGTGCGTTCCTGCTGGTTGCCATCCTTGTCCTTGCGGACGCTGGTGGTGGCCAGGCTGATGCGGGTGATCGCCATGCCGCTCTGGGTGTACTTCACGTCCGGGTCGTTGCCGAGATTGCCGACCAGGATGACTTTATTGATGCCGCGCGCCATAGGTACCTTCGTCCGTTGTCCAGGGGCAGTCGACCAGTGATAGCACAGCCCCGGCCGGGGGTGCAGGACACTGGGCCGCCCCCGATGAATTTGGGGGAATGCAAGAACACCGCATCTTAGCACTGCCGCCGCTCCGTGCCCGGCCAGAAGCGACGAATGACACCGAAAGATCCTACTGAAATCCTTGTAAGGCAATGACTTAGCCATCCGGGCCGGACATCCCGGCGCGGCCGGCCGCAGTGACGGCCGGCGCTGCGATGGCGCCCCCATGGCATCATGCCGGGGCATCTACTCATTCGTTCGCGCGCTTCCCCCATGACCATCAAAGGCAAAGCCACCTCCCTGGACATCGCCCATCTGGCCGGCGTCTCCCAGCCGACGGTGTCGCGGGCCCTGCGCGGCAGCCCGATGGTCAATGCGGAGACCCGCGAACGCATCCTGCGCATCGCCCGCGAGCTGAACTACAAGGTGGACAAGAACGCCTCCAGCCTGCGCCTGCGCAATGCCGGCACGCTGGCCCTGCTGTTCTTCGAGGACCCGACCAACGACGATTCGCTGATCAACCCGTTCTTCCACTCGATGCTGGGTTCGATCACCCGCGCCTGCGCGTTGCACGGGCAGGATCTGCTGGTGTCGTTCCAGCAGCTGTCGACCGACTGGCAGGCCGACTACGAGGACAGCAACAAGGCCGACGGCATCATCCTGCTGGGCTATGGCGACTACCACGAATCGCGCGACCGCCTGCAGCGGCTGGTCGAACAGGGCACCCACTTCGTGCGCTGGGGTGCGGCCCTGCCCGGCCAGCCTGGGGTGTCGATCGGCAGCGACAACTTCCAGGGCGGGCACGACATCACCACCCATCTTCTGCAGCAGGGCTGTCGGCGCATTGCCTTCCTCGGCCACGCCTCCAGCCATTACCCGGAATTCGAGGAGCGCTATCGCGGTCACGTGGCAGCCCTGCGCGATCACGGGCTGCATGCCGAACCGGCCCTGCAGCACGATGCCATCACCACCGAAGCGTCCGGCCAGGAAGCCTGCCAGGCGCTGCTGGCGCGAGGCGAACCGATCGATGCGATCTGCGCCGCCAGCGACCTGATCGCCATCGGTGCGACCCGTGCATTGCGCGAGGCCGGCCTGCGCGTGCCGCAGGACGTGGCGGTCACCGGGTTCGATGACATCCCGCTGGCCGCATCTGTATCGCCGGCATTGACCACCGTGCAGCAGGACACCAAGCAGGCCGGGCAACTGCTGGTGGAACGGCTGCTGGCCTCGATCAGCCGGCAGCCGGTGGAGAGCCAGAGCATCCCGGTGAAGCTGGTGGTGCGGGAATCATCGCTGCGCGGCTGAAACAGCGGACGTGATCGGACGGGACTACGCAGTGAACCCGGCCTGCGGGCACCGGACCGGGTGCCGCAAGGCCCGCAGGTGGACGGCCCCGTCGGGTGGCCTCAGCCCTGGGCGAAATCCTTCAGGATCTCGCCGACGCCACTGGGCGAAATCTCGAAGCCCAGCGAGGTACCCGGGTTGATCACCACGCCGTAGCCCCCCGGCACGCGGCGCAGCACATCCAGCATCAGCCAGCGGATCTGGTGTTCGGCCTGCTGGCTGTAGATGCCCACCCGCGATGGGTCGGTGAACACGGCCACGTGCAGCGTGCCCTGCTTGTCGAACAGCAGTGGGTCGAAGCCGCTGCCGTCGGGGGTGACCAGGCTGCCGGTCAGCAGCAGCACCTCGGAGGCGACGAAGGCCTCCATGAAGGCGCGGATCGGCACCGCCCCGTCCATCGCCGCCTTCAGCAGGGTTTCGATCGGGGTCTGCGGGGCGAGGTCGGACATGGCGGTACGGCGCGGCGTGAGGGGTGCCTATTGTAGGGTCGAGCCTGCTCGAAGAGCGTGCCAACCCAGGTTGGCACCTACCAGGGCGGGAATGCCAACCAAGGTTGGCACCTACCAGAGCGGGAGTGCCAACCCAGGTTGGCACCCACAAGAGCGGTAGCGCCGGGCCATGCCCGGCGGCGCCCTCACCGTCCCAGACGCTGGTCCCGAGCCTTCTGGTCGGCCATCGCCCTGTCCAGCTCGGCCTGCAGCGCTGGCTGCTGCACGGAGGCATCCAGCACGTACACCTTCACGCCATGCGCGGGCACTTCGGCCTTCAGGGAGGCATCCACCTGCAACGAACCGCCGTCCAGCGCGTCGCGCCAGCGGCCCGCCTGCAGGTAGCGCTCCACCTGGAAAACCGTCGCCTTGTCGCCCTTGTTCAACAGCACCAATGCGGTCTGTGCCACATCCCCCTGCTGCAGCACACGGAAGAACACCGCCTCATTGCCACGCAGGCGCTCGTTCACCTGCAGGCCGCGCTGCAGCGCCGGGGTGGCCTGGCGCAGCTGGGCGATGCGCCGCAGTGGCGCGAAGATCGGGCTCTGCGGTGCGGCATCCACCCGCGCCTGGCCGAAGTAGGCACGGTTGCCGGCATGCTCGGCACGGCCCCGCATGAAGCCGGTTTCCGAGCCGTAGTAGACCACCGGGATACCACGGGCGGTGAACAGCCAGTTGTGTGCGTCGATGAAACCGTTGTCGCTGGCCTGCAGGCGTGGCATGTCGTGGTTGTCGTAGAAGCTCATCAGCTCGTACGGATTGGCATAGGGGCCGCCGGTCAGGTGCAGCGGCTCGGCCAGCGTCTCGAAGCCCTTGCCGGCGGTACCGAAGGTCTGTTCCAGCGCGCCACGCAGCGGGAAGTCGAGCACGCTCACGTTGGCGTTGCCCGGCCAGGTGTGCTCGGCAATCCTGCTGGCGTCGTAATCGAAGGCCTCGCCGAACATGAACATGTTCGGATGCTCGGCACGGATGCGGTTCACGAACTCGTGCCACCACGGGTGCGGCAGCCAGCCGATGGTATCGATGCGCAGTGCGTCCACGCCCTGCGCGGTCCACTGCAGGTACGCGCCGACGAGGTAGTCCATCACCGCCGGGTTGTTCTGGTTGAAGTCGGACAGCTCGGCCAGGTTGCCATCGAAGATCGAGCCTTCCTTGCTGTCGACCGGGCCGATGGTGTTGTAGAACGCGTGCAGCGGGTTGTGCTTTGGATCCAGCTTCTGCGGGGGCAGGTTCTGGTGGTCGGCGATCAGCTTTCCCTCCTTGTCGAAGATCTGGCCGAACTGCGGCTGCCGCGCCGGCATGGTCCAGGCCGGCGAGCCGTGGTTGCCGACGATGTCCAGCACCACCTTCAGGCCGGCACCGTGCAGGCCCTTGGTCAGGCCTGCAAAGTCCAGGTCCTTGCTGGGCAGGTGCTCGTCGAGTTTGTAGAAGTTGATGCCCCAGTAACCGTGGTAGCCGGTCTTGCCGCGGTCGGTCAGCGTGCTGGTGCAGCTGATCGGCTTGCTGCCGGTGAACGCCTCATCCGGATTGTCGACGATCGGCGTGATCCACACCGCACCGAAGCCGAGCTGACGGATGTAGTCGGCGTTGTCGAGCACGCCCCTGAAGTCGCCGCCGAGGTAGCCGATGTTGCCGTCCACCTTGTCCGGGCAGGGCACTGGAATGTCGAACGTGCGGTGGCTGCCCCCCTGATCGCGATGATCGTTGGACGGATCACCATTGACGAAACGATCGGTCACCACGAAGTACACGGCATCGCTGGCGAACGGTTCGAGCGTGCCCACGTAGTCCGGGCGCGATGCGGCCTGTACCGCCGTGGCGAGCAGGGCCAGCGACAGCCCCAGCGACATTCTGGAATACACATGCATCACGCACTCTCCTGATGGGCCGGCACGCGAAGCACGCACAGCCCGGCAATGAACAGACTCACTCCACCCAGCACCAGCACGTGCAGGGGATTTCCGCCCAGCCACTCGCGCAGTGCGAAGCCCAGCGCGCTGGCGGCGACCAGCTGCGGAATGACGATGAAGAAATTGAACAGGCCCATGTAGATGCCCATCTTCGCCGCCGGCACGCTGTCGGACAGCAGGGCGTACGGCAGCGACAGGATCGAGGCCCAGGCGAAGCCAACGCCAGCCATGGACAGCAGCAGCCAGGTGGGGTCCTTGATGAACATCAGCGAGATCAGGCCCAGCCCGCCGAGCCACAGGTTCACCAGGTGGCTCCAGCGCAGGCCGATGGCGCGCACCATCGGCGGGATCAGCAAGGCGGCCAGTGCGGCGAAGCCGTTATAGGCGCCGAACAGCACACCGACCCAGTTGGCACCCTCGTTGTACGCCGCCGACTGCGGGTCGGTGGAGCCGAAATGCGTGCCGGCCACCGCTGCGGTGGTGTAGATCCACATCGCAAACAACGCAAACCACGAGAAGAACTGCACCCAGGCCAACCGGCGCATGGTCACCGGCATCGCCCGCAGATCACCCACGATCGCCGCCAGCATGTGTGCCTGCGGCAGCGTACGGGCCAGCGCAAGAAGCACACCATAGCCCGCGCAGAGACCCGCCAGCACATAGAGCATCCTGTCGCCCTGGCGCGCGGCGATCACAGCGGCCAGCAGCACGCCCGCCCCCAGCCACAACGCCACCTGCGCCCACGGTGCGGGGCCACTCGCAGCGGCGGCGGCATGGTGCGCCGGTGGCTCGGCGTCATCGAACGCCGCCAGTTCTGCCGGTGAGTACTCGCGGGTACTGACCACGGTCCAGGTGATCGCCGCCAGCAGCACTGCCGCACCGAAATAGAACGCGTAGCGCACCGTATCCGGCACCTCGCCGGCAGCGGCGGTGTTGGCCACGCCGAAGTGGGCCAGGATGAACGGCAGGAAGCTGGCGACGATGGCACCGACACCGATGAAGAAGCTCTGCATCGCGTAACCGGCCGGTCGCTGCCGCGGTGCCAGCTGGTCGCCCACGAAGGCCCGGAACGGTTCCATCGATACGTTGATCGAAGCATCCAGCACCCACAACGTGCCCGCCGCGATCCACAAGGCAGGTGAGTTGGGCATCACCAGCAGGGCCAGCGTTGTCAGCACCGCACCGATCATGAAGAACGGGCGACGCCGGCCCCAGCGCGTCCACGTGCGGTCGGAGAGATAACCGATCACCGGTTGCACCAGCAGGCCGGTCAACGGTGCGGCGATCCACAGCCCGGGCACCGACTCCATGTCCGCGCCAAGCGTCTCGAAGATGCGGCTGGCATTGGCGTTCTGCAGGGCAAAACCGAACTGGATGCCGAGGAAGCCGAAACACATGTTCCAGATCTGCCAGAACGACAGCTGCGGTTTGGCAGGGCGGTTCATCGTGCGTCCTCCGCCGTGGCGACCGGCGCCAGCGTCAGCGCCTTCACCTGCGCCTGGTTGAGCACGCCTTCGCGCCCGCCCTTTCCGCCGGTGTAGTGCGCGAAATGCTGCAGCGCGCTCATGTTGAAGCCTTCTTCAAGCACGACCGTGCACGGCCCCTTGGGCACAGCGAACGTTGCCGAGGTCGAGTCCTGCACGGCCACGCTGTGCGGCATCGCAACCGTATGCCGCTGCAATGGCTGGCCCGGGCACTGCAGCACCAGTTGCTTGACCGCAGCCGTGACGCCGGTGTTGATCGGCCCGTTCGGGTTGCGGTACTGCAGGCGCAGGCGCACCTGCCCGGCCTTGGCCGAGGTGAACTGCCAGCGTTCCTCGCCCTTCAGCACCTGCTGCGGACCGACGCAGAGCATCGGGCTGTGCAGCGATTCCAACGTGCCTTCGCGCCGGGTCAGGCTGAGGCAATGCTGTAGGCCATCGTCGCTGATGCGCGCCACGCCCTTGCTGTCGGTGACCGCCTTGCCGTCCTTCCACAGCACCTGATCGGCTGCCACCGGAACGTTCCAGCCCGCGCCCTTGCGCAGGGCCTGCGGCGCAACCGGCGTGGCCGGCGCACGCATGTTGGCATCCGCAGTCGTGGCAGCGAAACCGGTTGCTGCCGGGGCGGCGACCAGCTGCACCGTCGTGGTGCTGCCACGCGTGGTGGTTCTGCCGGCCACCAGCAGGCCATCGCCCACGTTCTGCGGGCGCTCCAGCACATAGCGCTTGCCGTTGGCTTCCAACGTGATACGGGGATGTGTGCCGAACAGTTCCGGCACCAGCGCGGCCGGCAGCTTGGGCTGCACGCGGCCATCGTCCTGCACGCCGAACACGCCTTCGGTGACCATGGCCAGATAGCCGGCCACCGACCACAGCTGGCGCTCTGAATTGACCACCGGCCCGCTCAGCGCGCCTTCGTCCACATGCACGGACTGGCTGACCAGCTCGTAGTTTTCCATGTTGGAACCAGCCAGTGCCGCCCCCTGCATCAGCGAGCGGATCTCGGCGGCGATGCGCGGCGCGTCGTCCAGCTGTCGCGCAGCACGCAGCGAATACGCACTGACGAACGGCCATATCGCACGGTTGTGGTAGATCGGCTGCTGGGCTTCCTGTGGCCACACCACCGGGCTGCCGGCCGGCCCCATCGGGTAGTTCGCCAGCGCGCGGCGCGCCCGCGCCTCGGGCAGCACGTCGGCCAGGATGCCCAGCGACAGGCCCAGCAGGTCGACCTTGGCGTAGGGCACCGGATGCGCCGCCTCACCGATGTAGCTCATGTACTGGCCCATGTCGTCGCGCCAGAAGCGCGCATCGATCCGTACCGCCAGTTCATCGGCCCACGCCTTGTACTGCGCACGGCGATCATCGCCCCGCTGCGCGGCCATCTGCTCTGCCAGCCGCAGTGCCTGGTAGTGCAGGACGTTGGTGGACAGCGCGTAGGAATCACCGATGAAGCGCACGTTCTCCCGGGTCCAGTCCGGATACGTCTGTTCACGCCAGTCGAGGAACGAGGTTTCGCCGCGATAGAGGCCCATCTGTGGGTCGAACACCATCGCCCGGTCCTGCGCCAGCGTGCCCTGCAGCGCCTGCCAGACCTGTTCGGCAAAAGCAGGATCATCCAGCAGGTGGCGTGCGGCCAGGAACCACACCACACGGTCGCTGCTGATCGGCCAGCTGCCGCCGGAGCCGGTATCCTGCGCGACGAACAGGCCGGGCGTGCGCCCATCGCGGGCAGCCGACAACTTGAACTGCAACGACTGACGCGTGCGCTGCGGATCCAGCCGCGCCAACGCCAGGTCGGCGGCGAAGCTGACATCTCGGGTCCACACGTAGGGCCAGCGGGCGCCGGTCTGGAAGCAGTCGCATGGCACCGGCCGCCCTTCGTCAAAGGCGGGGTCGCGGATCGCATCGACCCGGTCCTGCGCCATCTCCTGCTGGGCCAGCGCGAACAGCGCGTCGAACATCACGCTTCCGGTCTGGCTGCGCATCGGCGCGGCGGCAATCGGCACAGCGCCGTTCGACGTGTGCAGCACGAAGCTGCCCTTGGCAGCCGCTTCGGCACGCGCATGGCGGCCGTCGAATTCCAGGTCGGCCGCATGCGCGGTCGTCCCCAGCGCTGCCCCCAGGGCAGCGGTCAGGCAAATGATCTTCAGCATCGAAGCGGCAGACCGGCTTGCGCCCGTCGACCTCCCTCCCTCTCTGCACCGTTTATAGGTCCGCGCAGCCGTGACCGGCGCGCGGGCGCGGCGCCTCCCTCAAGGTGCCTTGGGCCCATGGTAGACGCGGGGCTGTCGCCTGCGTCCAGCTGCATACGTATTCATGCGCCGACGCGCCAGTACGCCCGCCGGGCTGGCTTATGGTCCGGGTCTGCCAACGGCGCCTTGGGAGGGAAAATGCCGATGTCATCGAGTGTTGTACGTGCGGTGTTCGCGCGAATCATCGGCGTTGCGCTGCTGGGCCTGGCCGCGCTGGCGCAGGCCGCCCCGCAGATCACCAGCGTCCAATCGCCCGGCGGCGTGCTCAAGGTCAGCCTGGTGCTGGACGGTGGCACCGCCCGCTACCGGGTGGAGCGCTTCGGTGAAGCCGTAGTGGAGGATTCCAGGCTTGGCTTCGAACTGCGCGATGGCCGCCTGGACCGGGATTTCATCCTGCTCGGGCAGCAACGACGCAGCGTCGATGAGACGTGGGAACAGCCGTGGGGGGAACGCCGCCTCACCCGCAACCACTTCAACGAGCTGACCGTGCAGCTGGCCGAAACCACCGGCAGCAAGCGCCGGCTGGATGTGGTGTTCCGCGTCTACGACGACGGCCTGGGCTTCCGCTATGTGTTCCCTGAGCAACCGAACCTGCGCGAAGCGATCATCGACGACGAGCTGACCGAATTCGCCATCGCGGCAGACTCCACAGCGTGGTGGATCCCCGCCGGCGAACCGATCCACTACGAGTATCTCTACCAGCGCACGCCGCTGCGCGAGATCCCGCTGGTGCACACGCCGATGACGCTGCGCAGCCGCGATGGCCTGCACGTTGCGATCCATGAGGCTGCGCTGGTGGACTACGCCGGCATGTGGCTGCGCCGCACCGACGGCCAGCGCCTGCGCGCGCAGCTCTCGCCCTCGGCCGAAGGGTGGAAGGTGCGCCGTGCCCTGCCCTTCGTCACGCCCTGGCGCACGCTGCAGATCGCCGACCGCGCCGGCGGCCTGGTCGAGTCCGACCTGATCCTCAATCTCAACGAGCCCAATGCACTGGGCGATGTGAGCTGGGTGAAGCCGGCCAAGTACCTGGGCGTGTGGTGGTCGATGCACCTGGACAACGAAAGCTGGGCGACCGGACCGAAGCATGCGGCGACCACCGCCAAGACCAGGAAGGTGATCGATTTCGCCGCCGCGCACGGCTTCCGTGGCGTCTTGGTGGAGGGCTGGAATCCCGGCTGGGACGGCATGTGGGTGGGCAATGGCTACGACTTCGACTTCACTCGCGCCACGCCCGATTTCGACATTGAAGCGCTTTCGGCATATGGACTGAAGAAGGGCGTGCACCTGATCGGCCACCATGAAACCGGCTGTGCCATCGAACACTATGAGGCGCAGCTCGACGCCGCGCTGGACCTGTATGCGCGGCTGGGCGTGGACCAGTTCAAGACCGGCTACGTCTGCGACGACGGCCAGGTCGACCGTCGCAACCCGTCGGGTGGCCCGCTGTGGCGGGAGTGGCACGACGGCCAGTTCATGGCGCGCCACCACCTGCATGTCGTGCAGGAAGCCGCGCGCCGCCACCTGTCGGTGAATCCGCACGAGCCGATCAAGGACACCGGCCTGCGCCGCACCTATCCCAACTGGATCTCCCGCGAAGGCGCGCGCGGCATGGAGTACAACGCCTGGGGCCAGCCGCCGAACCCGCCCGAACACGAAGTCAATCTGGTGTTCACCCGGATGCTGGCCGGACCGATGGATTACACCCCCGGCATCCTCAGCCTGAAGGGCCGCCATGGCCAGGCCATCCCCAGTACCCTGGCCCGCCAGCTGGCGCTGTACGTGGTGCTGTACAGCCCGATCCAGATGGCCGCCGATCTGCCCGAACACTACCTGCAGCATCGGGAGGCGTTCCGCTTCATCGAAGACGTGGCGGTGGACTGGGAGCAGAGCCGCGTGCTCGATGGTGAAGTGGGCGACTACGTGACGATCGTGCGCCGCGACCGCAACAGCCGTGACTGGTTCCTGGGCAGCATCACCGACGAGCATGGCCGCGTGCTGCCGGTGTCGCTGGGCTTCCTGGAGCCGGGCGTGCGCTACCGCGCGGAAATCTATCGCGATGGCGACGGTGCGGGCTACCGCAGCAATCCGTTCGCGTTCACGCGGCAGACGCGTGAAGTGACCAGCGCCGATGCACTGACCCTGATGCTGGCGCCGGGCGGCGGGCAGGCCATTCGGTTCACGCCATTGGAGTGATGAATGCCCCCGCGTGACGTTCGCCGGGCATGGCCCGGCGCTACCGTGGCGGGGATCTGAAAGCGATTACAACCCTGCAAACGTCATTGAATACGTATGCAGGGTGATTCCCGCGGAGAACCCGCTGCCTACCATAGCGGCGACGACAGCGGCCACCGCGTCGCACGTTCACGGCGTTGCCGGAACGACCTCGAAATGAACAACAACATTGCCTGGGAGGGGAAAATGTTGAACCACAAGCGCAGCGCGCTGAGCATCGCGCTGGCCGTTGTCCTGGCGCCGTCACTGGCGGCGGCACAGACCACGCAGAGCACCACCACGCCGGCCGGCACCGCCGCCACCAACCTGGATACGGTGCAGGTCACCGGTATCCGCCGCGGCATCGAGAACGCGATCGCGATCAAGCAGGACGCCACCTCGGTGGTGGAAGCGATCTCCGCCGAGGACATCGGCAAGCTGCCCGACGTCAGCATCGCCGAATCGATCTCGCGCCTGCCCGGCCTGGCTGCGCAGCGCGTGGCCGGTCGTGCACAGGTGATCAGCGTGCGCGGCCTGTCCCCGGACTTCGCCACCACCCTGCTCAACGGCCGTGAGGTCGTCAGCACCGGCGACAACCGTGGCGTCGAGTTCGACCAGTATCCATCCGAGCTGGTCAACGGCGTGACGGTGTACAAGACGCCCGATGCGGCACTGGTCGGCCAGGGCCTGTCGGGCACCATCGACATGCAGACCGCCCGTCCGCTCAGCTTCCCCGACCGAGTGATCGCCGTCAGCGGGCGCCTGCAGAAGAGCTCGCTCGGCGATGCGGCCAACGTCGATGAGTTCGGCAACCGCTTCAGCGCCAGCTACATCGACCAGTTCTTCGACAAGACCCTGGGCATCGCCATCGGTTACGCGCACAGCGACAACCCGATCCAGGAAAACCAGGTCGGCCTGTACGAGCCGTGGACCACCCAGTACACCACGGACGGAAAACGTCCCGGCGTTGCTGCAGGCACCTATTTCTCCGACGGCATCAAGGCGCTGCGCCGTACCGGCAACAACAAGCGCGATGGCGTGATGGCCACGATCCAGTTCCGGCCCAACAACAGCTGGAGCAGCACCTTCGATGCGTTCCACACCGAAGCCGAGCAGATCGACACCGCCAACCAGTTCGAACTGAACCTCAGCAACTACAACGGCAATTACCTGCCGGGCCTGCTGATCAGCAATCCGCAGATCAACGCCGATGGCACCTTCACCGGCGGTACCGCCAGCGGCGTGTACCCGCTGGTGCGCGGCATGTACAACAAGCGCAAGGACAAGATCGACGCGTTCGGCTGGAACAACGAATTCAACTTCGGCAGCGTCAAGCTGGTCGCCGACCTGAACTACTCCAAGGCCACGCGTGACGAGCTGAACCTGGAGAACAATCTGCAGCTCACGCCCATGCCGCAGCTGGATACGGTCGGCGTGCAGATCCGCCAGAACGGCTTCTCGCAGATCAGCCCGGGGCTGAACTACTCCAATCCCGATGCCCTTTTCCTGACCAACACCATCTATGGGTCCGGCTACGGCAAGGTGCCGAAGGTGGAAGATCGCCTGAAGGGCGGCAAGCTGGCGGCGACCATCGCCCTGCCCGAAGCGATGGCGTCGTGGGCACCGGACCTGGACATCGGCGTGAACTATGCCGATCGCCGCAAGGTCAAGACCCAGTCCGAGGGCAACATCCTGCTCGGTGCCCAGGGCGATGCCAACATCGCGGCGGACCTGCAGTACGACCCGGTGAACCTGGGCTTTGCCGGCCTCGGTACCATCCCGGCCTGGAACGTGCCGGCGGCGGTCGCCCGCTACATGACCTTCGATCCGGTCGACAACCTGGACTACCTGATTCCCAAGTCGTGGACGGTGCAGGAGAAGATCACCACCGCCTGGGCGCGCCTGAACATCAACACCGACATCGGCGTTGTCGGCGTGCGCGGCAACATCGGCGTGCAGATGCAGCGCACCGATCAGAGTTCGGACTCCCGCTACTGGGACGCGTCGCAGCCCGCCGGCAGCAACGTGCAGCCCTACTCCGACGGCCGCAAGTACAACGACTGGCTGCCGAGCCTGAATCTGGCCTTCATGTTCCCGCACGAACAGACCCTGCGCTTCGCGGCAGCCAAGCAGGTCGCGCGCCCACGCGTGGACCAGATGCGCGCCGGCCTGGAGTTCGGCGTGGATACCTCCACCGGTCGCCCCGGCGGCAGCGGCGGCAATCCGCGGCTGGACCCGTGGCGCGCCACCGCGCTGGATCTGTCCTATGAGAAGTACTTCGGCGAGAAGGCCTACGTCGCTGCGGCGATCTTCTACAAGGACCTGAAGAGCTACGTCTACACGCAGTCGGTGGACAACTACGACTTCAGCGGGCTGCTCGGCAACTACGTGCCGCCGCCGGGCATGGTGGTGCCCGTGCTGCCGACCGGCACCTTCTCCACGCCGGTGAACGGTGAGGGCGGTACCCTGCGCGGCCTCGAGCTGACCGGTTCGTTCCCGCTGGAGATGCTCACCGACAGCCTGCGCGGCTTCGGCGTGCAGGCCAGTGCCACGTTCAACGACAGCGACATCAAGATCCTCGACCCGGAAAGCGCCTCCAGCGTGGGTACCGATCCCATCAGCCTGCCGGGCCTGTCCAAGCGTGTGTACAACTTCACCGCGTACTTCGAGCGCAATGGTTTCGAGGCCCGCGTGAGCCAGCGCCGTCGTTCGGACTTCATCGGTGAGATCGGCAACTTCAACGGCAACCGCACCCTGCGTTATGTGGTGGGCGAGAACGTGACCGATGCGCAGATCAGCTACACCTTCAGCGACAGCAGCGCCCTGCGCGGGCTGACCCTGCTGCTGCAGGGAAGCAACCTGACCAACGAGCCGTACCGCACCTACGCCGGCACCAAGGATCGCCCGCTGGAATACATCGAGTGGGGCCGCACCTACGTGCTGGGTGTGAACTACAAGTTCTGACCCTCACCGGGCAATGCCGGCCCCAGGCCGGCAACCGCCGATCGAATGCCGGACGCTGCCCGGCAACCGCTCCATCGGTAGCGCCGGGCCATGCCCGGCGGCGAAGACCGCAGGCATCACCGGAAACCCGCTGCGCCGATGCAGCGGGTTTTCTTTTGGGCGGGGTCCGCCAGCAACGGCACGGCCCATAAAAAAGGGACGGGGCGCTTCGGCCCCGTCCCCGCAAGTACCGCCACCGGAGAAATCGATCAGCTGCGTCGTGCGCAGAACACCGCACGCGGCGGCAGCTGGAGTTCGCCACCCTGCACCGTGCCCGCATCCGGGCCCGGCACATCCATCTGCTGCCAACGGCCGGCCGGCAGCGGATGGGTCACCGCCTCGCCCGACAGGTTGAAGGCCAGCAGGAGGGTTTCATCTGCAAGCATACGCTCGAACAGCAGCACTGGCTCACTGCTGTCGAGGAACCGGATGCTGCCATGCTGCAGGACGGGCTGATGGCGACGCCAGCCCAGGAATGCCCGGAAGGCCGCCAGCACCGACCGCGGGTCAGCGTCCTGCACCGCGACGGCCGCTGCCCGGTGCCCGGCCGGAATCGGCAACCACGGCTGGCCGGTAGTGAAACCGGCCAGTGGCGCATCCGTCCACGGCATCGGAGTGCGGCAGCCATCGCGGCCCTTGAAGTTCGGCCAGAAGGTGATGCCGTAGGGATCCTGCAGCGCCTCGAACGGCACCTCGGCCTCGGCCAGGCCCAGTTCCTCGCCCTGGTACAGGCAGACCGAGCCGCGCAGGCAACTCAGTAACGCCACCAGCATGCGCGCCAGGCGCGGATCGGCCGGATGGCCGCCCCAGCGGGTGACCGCGCGCTCCACATCGTGGTTGGATACCGCCCAGCACGGCCAGCCTTCAGTCATCGCGGCTTCCAGGCGCGAGACAGTCTCGCGGATGTAGGCCGCGCTGTAGTCGTCCACCAGCAGTTCAAAGCTGTAACCCATGTGCAGGCGGCCATCGCGGGTGTACTCCGCGGTGGTGGCCAGCGAATCCTCCGAGGAGATCTCACCCAGGCTGACCGCACCAGGGTACTGGTCGAGCAGCGTGCGCAGCCGCTCCAGGAACGGCAGGTTCTCCGGCTGCGTGTTGTTGAAGTAGTGGTACTGGTATGCGTACGGGTTGTCCGGGCTGAAGCCGCGGCCAACGCGCTTGTCAGCGGGCTTGGCCGGGTTGTCGCGCAGCTGCGCGTCATGGAAGCAGAAGTTGATCGCATCCAGGCGGAAGCCATCCACGCCACGGTCCAGCCAGAACCGCACGTTGTCCAGCGTGGCCTGCTGCACCTGAGGGTTGTGGAAGTTCAGGTCCGGCTGGTCGACCAGGAAATTGTGCAGATAGTACTGTTCGCGGCGCGGTTCCCACTGCCAGGCGCAGCCGCCGAACAGCGACAGCCAGTTGTTGGGCGGCGTGCCGTCCTCGCGCGGGTCGGCCCAGACGTACCAGTCGGCCTTCGGATTGCTGCGATCCTGGCGGCTCTCGCGGAACCACGCGTGCTCGATCGAGGTATGGCTGAGGACCTGGTCGATCATCACCTTCAGCCCCAGGCCGTGGGCCTTGGCCAGCAGGCGGTCGAAGTCCTCCAGGCTGCCGAACAGCGGGTCGACGTCGCGGTAATCGGCGATGTCATAGCCGAAGTCGGCCATCGGCGACTTGAAGAACGGCGAGATCCAGATGGCATCCACACCCAGCGTGGCGATGTGGTCCAGGCGCTGGATGATCCCTGGCAGGTCACCGACCCCGTCGCCGTTGGCGTCAAGGAAACTGCGCGGATAGATCTGGTAGATGACGGCTCCGCGCCACCATGGATAGTGCGACATCGACAGCCCCCCTCCGGGCATGCGGGACCCGCCGGAAGCGGGCCGAAAACCAAGTCCCGCAAGCTTAGCGGTGCCTCCCCGGGGATGGCGCCACCTGCATACGTATTCACGCCAGGCAGTCACGGACGGCCGGGGCGATCAGACCCGCAGGCCGGTTTGCGCCCGAATTCACGGGCAGCGCCTATAATCATCGACGAGCCTGAAAGCCTGATCGCATGACCATCACCGAAGACACCCGCCCCGCCCTGGGCCTGCCCCAGATCCAGTCGCTTGCTGCGGCCGACATGGCCGCCGTCGACGCCCTGATCCGGCGCCGGCTGTCCTCGGACGTCGTGCTGATCAACCAGATCGCGGACCACATCATTTCCGCCGGCGGCAAGCGCCTGCGGCCGATGCTGGTGATGCTGGCCGGTCATGCGGTCGGCCATGCCGGCCCCGAGCACCACCAGCTGGCGGCGATCATCGAGTTCATCCACACCTCCACCCTGCTGCACGATGACGTAGTGGACGAATCCAGCCTGCGGCGCGGCCGCAGCACCGCCAATGCCCTGTGGGGCAACGCACCGAGCGTGCTGGTTGGCGACTTCCTGTACTCGCGCAGTTTCCAGCTGATGGTCGAGCTGGACCGCATGCCGGTGATGCGGATCCTGGCCGACACCACCAATCGCATCGCCGAAGGCGAAGTGCTGCAGCTGCTGCACGTGCATAACCCGGATACCGACGAAGCGGCCTACCTGCGCGTGATCGAGCGCAAGACCGCCGTGCTGTTCGCTGCCGGCACCCGCCTGGGCGCGCTGGCCAGCGGCGTGGACGAAGCCACCCAGCAGGCGCTGTACGACTACGGCATGCATCTGGGCTACGCCTTCCAGATCGCCGATGACGTGCTGGATTACTCGGCCAACGCCGAGGAGCTGGGCAAGAATCTGGGCGACGACCTCGCCGAAGGCAAGGCAACGCTGCCGCTGATCCATGCCATGGCCCACTCCGACGACGCCACCCGCGAGCGCCTGCGCACCATCGTGCAGGAAGGCGATGCGTCGGCAATGCCGGAAGTGCTGGCCGCGATCCACGCCACCGGCGGCCTGGACTACAGTCGTCGCCGGGCCGAGGAATACGCAGAGCGCGCCGAGCGTGCGCTCGACGGGCTGGGCGACAATGATGCCGTCGCCGCTCTGCGTGGACT
>NZ_JAODZG010000016.1:0-80580 GCF_029835135.1 Stenotrophomonas sp. GD04145
GCGCGGGCTGCTGCGGTTGCGTCTGTGGGGCGGGGGCGGGTGCTGCGGGGGCCGGGCCACCGCGGTAGCGCAGGCCGATCACCAGCGCCACGCCAGCGATCACCACCAGCAGTGCGATGCGGATCCGCCAGGCCCAGCTGCGCCCGCCGCTGCCGGCATCCGGCGTGTCGCGGAACGCGAACTCGGCCGTGGGATGGTCGCGGCGGGTGGTATCGAGCAGGCGTGCATCGCGCAGGATGTCGCGCGCACGCGGCTGGTCGTCGGCGCGCACGATCCAGACCGCTGGATAGCCCTGCGTATTGCCCAGGTCGGTATAGCTGAACTGGCCGCGCCGCCGGGTCTTGTACGAGCGACCATTGGTCACCTTCACTTCGATGCCATGGCTGCGCAGGAGCTCGGCCACGCCCTCGACGGTTTCCACACGCTGGCTGCTGAAGATCTGACGCATCGGATCAGTCCTTGGCCGGCACGGCGGCCGCTGCAGTCTGGTCGGGAACCACGCGGATCAGGCCCTCCTGCGCCGTGCTGGCCACCAGCACGCCATTACGGGTGAAGAACTGGCCGCGGGCGAGGCCGCGCGAATCCTGCGCACTGGGGCTGTCCAGCGAATAGAGCAGCCAGTCGTCGGCGCGGAACGGGCGGTGGAACCAGATCGCGTGGTCGAGCGAGGCCATCTGCACGTGCGGATGGTAGTAGCTGATACCGTGCGGGAAGGTCGCCGTGCCCAGCAGATGGAAGTCGGACGCGTAGGCCAGCAGCGCCTGGTGCAGCTCGGGGGCATCGCCGACCGGTTCGCTCAACCGCATCCAGACCTGGTGATAGGGCGGGCGCTTGGGCGGATTCAGTTCGTCGCGGGGATAGACGTGGCGGAACTCGAACGGGCCACCGCGCGAGAGCCAGCGCTGCACTTTGATCGGCAGCCGCTCCAGCACTTCGGCCGGCAACGGGCGGTTCGGCTCGATGTCTTCCGGTTGCGGCACTTCGGGCATCTTGTGCTGGTGCTCGGCACCGGTCTCCGCCTGCTGGAACGAGGCAGCACAGAAGAAGATCACCTTGCCATGCTGGATCGCGGTCACCCGGCGCACGGAGAAGCTGCCGCCATCGCGGGTGCGGTCCACGTCATAGACGATCGGATGGTCGATGTTGCCGGCCCGCAGGAAATACGCGTGCAGCGAATGCACATGGCGCCCGTTGTCGACCGTGGCCTGGGCGGCGGCCAGCGCCTGGCCCAGCACCTGCCCGCCGAACACGTACTTGGTGCCGATGTCGCGGCTTTGTCCGCGGAACAGGTTGTCCTCCAGCCGCTCCAGGGTGAGCAGGTCGATCAGCTCGGAGACGACGGGTTCGGGCGTGTCGTTCAAGGGGGCGGCCACAACAATGAAGAGGCCTTGATTATACCGGTCCGGGGTCGGATCCCTTTCGCATTGCAGAAGGGGGCTGACCCCAGAGCGCGGAGACCGTTACTTGCCCAGCCGCGCCACCAGCGCCTGCAGGGCATTCTGTGCGTCCGGGGCGAACCAGGCCTCTACGAACCGGTCCAGCTGGATCAGGTCCGGGTGCAGCGCTTCGTGCAGGTCATTGCGGGCCACGGCGCGGGTCAGCAGCATCGGCTGCCGCGGCTGCCTGAGCAGGTTCTGTAGCCAGGCCACGGCGCGGGCGACCACCAGATCGCCCTCGGCCAGTTCGTCGACCAGGCCGATCTGCAGCGCCTGCTCGGCCGGCACCAGGGCACCGGTGGTGAGCAGCACCCCCGCGCGGTGCACGCCGACGGTACGGCGCAGCAGGCGCTGGATGCCTTCCGGTGCGATCAGGCCGACCTGCACCTCGTTCAGTCCGATGGCATACGGGCGTGCCGGGTCGGCGCTGCGCGCCATCACCCGGTAATCGCAGCACAGGGCGAGCACGCAACCGCCGGCAGGGGCGTGGCCGGTGATCGCGGCGACCACCGGGATGCGGCTCTCGGCCAGCGTACGTACCGCGCCGAAGAAGGCATTCCAGGTATCCAGCAGCTTGTGCTTGTCATCGCCGTGGGAGAGCAGGTGTGGCACGTCCATGCCGCCGGTGAACACGCGCTCGCTGCCGGACAGCACGATGCCGTGCGCATCGTCGGCCATGGCCTGCTCGACGGCGTGGATCAGCTGCCGGCACAGGTCGGTGTCCAGCGCATTGACCGGCGGCCGCGCCAGGCGCAGTTCGCGGATGGGACCATGGTTGATCACCTCGATGAGCGTCGTCATGCTGCGGTCTCGTTGCGAAGAAGGAACGTGGGCGATGATAACCAAACCATTCGTTGGCGTACTGTTGCTTCTGTGTGCGTCCGCAGCAGCGGCGGCGGAATCACGCTGTGTGACGGTGGAGCAGGGCTGGGTGCGCCTGCCGCCGAGCCCGGCCATGCCGATGACGGCGGGTTACGGGACGATCGTGAACCGCTGCGCAGCGCCGGTGACGGTGGTGGGCGCGGGCAGCAGGGCCTTCGGCGACGTGTCACTGCACGAGACCACCGTGGTCGACGGTGTCAGCCGGATGCGCGAAGTCGAACGGCTGCCGATTGCAGCCGGGGCGCGCACCGAGCTCAAGCCCGGTGGCCTGCACCTGATGCTGATGGAAGGCGAGGGAGCTTTGAAGGAAGGGCAGGTCGTGCCGCTGCAGTTGCAGCTGGAGGGCGGTGGCACCGCCAGCGCAACGCTGACGGTACGCAAGGCCACTCCATGATGCAGCGTCCGTTCCGCCGGGCATCAGGGTCGGACCGGCGTCGGTAGCGCCGGGCCATGCCCGGCGGGGTGGGGCCGACCAGGGCCGGCACCCACCCGCAGTGCATCAGCTCGATGCGCTGCGGATCGCGTCCGGCAGCGGCGCGCTTTTGCCGGTCTGGGTATCCATCCAGACCACCACCACTTTGCCATCGGAGTACAGCTTCGACTCGTCCTGCTGGTCGACGATGCGATGACCGATGGTGACGCTGCTGTTGCCCAGGCGCTCGACGAACAGTTCGACCAGGATGTCGTTGGGCCACACGATCGGCAGCCGGTAGTTGACGTTGGTCGCGGCCACCACCGGCGCGATGCGGTCGGTCATCGACACGCCTTCCACGCCCAGCATCCAGCGCACGCGCGCTTCCTCCAGGTAGGAGATGTACTTGGCGTTGTTCACATGGCCCATGCTGTCCATGTCGCGCCAGCGCACGCTGATCGGGATGCGGGCCAGGATCTTGTGTTCGCTGCTCATCAGGCGTCCTTCTTCTTGGTCGTGCTCTTGCTGGCCTTGCCGGTGCTCTTGGCGGCCACGGCCTTCTTCGCCACCTTCTCCGGCTTCACCTTGCGCGGCGGCCGGGCGTCGGGCTTGTTGGCCACGGCGGCCGGCTGCTCCGGGCGCGCACTGGTGGACGGCAGCATGCGTGCCAGGAACTGCCCGGTGTACGACTGCGGGCAGGCGGCCACGTCTTCCGGCGTGCCGGTGACCAGGATGGTGCCACCCCGGTGGCCGCCTTCCGGCCCCAGGTCGACGATCCAGTCGGCGGTCTTGATCACATCGAGGTTGTGCTCGATCACCACCACCGTGTTGCCTTCGTCGCGCAGCTTGTGCAGCACGCCCAGCAGCGCTTCGATGTCGTGGAAGTGCAGGCCGGTGGTCGGTTCATCGAGGATGTACAGGGTGCGGCCGGTATCGCGGCGCGACAGCTCCTTGGACAGCTTCACGCGCTGCGCTTCACCACCGGACAGCGTGGTCGCGCTCTGCCCCAGCTTGATGTAGCTCAGGCCGACATCCACCAGCGTTTCCAGCTTGCGCGCGATCGACGGCACGGGCTCGAACAGCTTCAGCGCATCTTCGACGGTCATTTCCAGCACATCGTTGATGTTGAAGCCCTTGTACAGGATCTCCAGCGTTTCGCGGTTGTAGCGCTTGCCGTGGCAGACATCGCAGGGCACGTACACGTCCGGCAGGAAGTGCATCTCGACCTTGATCAGGCCATCACCCTGGCACGCCTCGCAGCGTCCGCCACGCACGTTGAAGCTGAAACGACCCGGTGAATAACCACGCGCACGCGCTTCGGGCACCTGTGCGAACAGCTCGCGCAGCGGGGTGAACAGGCCGGTGTAGGTGGCCGGGTTCGAGCGCGGGGTGCGGCCGATCGGCGACTGGTCGATGTCCACGACCTTGTCGAACAGGTCCAGGCCATCGATCTCCTTGTACGGGGCGACCGGGTGCGAGGAGCCGTTGATCTCGTTGGCGGCCAGCGAGAACAGGGTGTCATTGATCAGCGTCGACTTGCCCGAGCCGGACACGCCGGTCACGCAGGTCAGCAGGCCCGAGGGAATCGACAGGTCCACGCCCTTCAGGTTGTTGCCGCTGGCGCCGCGCAGATGCAGGGTCATCTTCGGATTCGGCCGGTGCCGGCGCGCCGGGATCTCGATCGAGCGCTTGCCGGACAGGTACTGGCCCGTCAGCGAACGGGGTGCATCCAGGATGTCCTGCAGGGTGCCCTGGCCGACGATCTCGCCACCGTGCACGCCCGCGCCCGGGCCGATGTCCAGCACGTAGTCGGCCAGGCGGATCGCATCTTCGTCATGCTCGACCACGATCACCGTGTTGCCGAGGTCGCGCAGGCGGGTGAGGGTGCCCAGCAGGCGTTCGTTGTCGCGCTGGTGCAGGCCGATCGACGGCTCGTCGAGCACGTACATCACGCCGACCAGGCCGGCACCGATCTGGCTGGCCAGGCGGATGCGCTGTGCCTCGCCACCGGAGAGGGTATCGGCCTTGCGCTCCAGAGTGAGGTAGTCCAGGCCCACGTCGACCAGGAAGCCCAGGCGTTCGCCGATCTCCTTGACGATCTTCGAGGCGATCTCGCCACGCCAGCCCGGCAGGCTCAGTTCGCTGAAGAACTTCAGGGCTTCGTCGATCGGCAGCACCACCAGGTCCGGCAGCGGCCGGTCGGCCACGAACACGTTGCGCGCAGCCTTGTTCAGGCGGGCACCGTTGCACTCGGGGCAGGCGCGCTCGCTGATGTACTTGCCGAGCTCCTCCTGCACGGCCGCCGACTCGGTTTCCTTGTAGCGGCGTTCCAGGTTGGGAATGATGCCCTCGAAGCGGTGCTTGCGCTGGGTGCGGCCGCCGGCTTCGGTGAAGTAGGTGAACGTGATTGCGTCCTCGCCGCTGCCATACAGCACGGCCTGCTGCACCTTGGCCGGCAGCGAGTTCCAGGCGGCATCGACGTCGAACTTGTAGTGACGTGCCAGCGAGGCGATCAGCTGGAAATAGTACGCATTGCGACGGTCCCAGCCACGTACTGCGCCGGCGGCCAGGGACAGCTCGGGATGCACGACCACGCGCGAGGGATCGAAGAATTCGGCCATGCCCAGGCCATCACAACCGGGGCAGGCGCCCATCGGCGCGTTGAACGAGAACAGGCGCGGTTCCAGCTCCGGCAGCGAGTAATCGCAGACCGGGCAGGAGTATTTGGAGGAGAACAGGGTCGGCGCGCTGGCGGTGTTGTCCAGGCTCTGCACCGAGGCCATGCCGTCGCCGAGTTTCAGCGCGGTCTCGAAGCTCTCGGCCAAGCGCTGCTTGATGTCCTCGCGCGGGCGGAAGCGGTCGATCACCGCCTCGATGGTGTGCTTCTGGCGCAGCGCCAGCGGCGGCACCGCGTCGATCTCATGCAGCTCGCCATCCACGCGCACGCGCACGAAGCCCTGTGCGCGCAGCTGGTCGAATACCTGCGCGTGTTCGCCCTTGCGATCGCGGATCACCGGGGCCAGCAGCATGTAGCGCTGTTCCGGGTCCAGCGTCAGCACCTGGTCGACCATCTGGCTGACCGTCTGCGCTTCCAGCGGATAGCCGTGGTCGGGGCAGCGCGGCGTGCCGACGCGGGCATACAGCAGGCGCAGGTAGTCGTAGATCTCGGTGATCGTGCCGACCGTCGAGCGCGGGTTGTGCGACGTCGACTTCTGCTCGATCGAGATCGCCGGAGACAGGCCCTCGATGTGGTCCAGGTCCGGCTTCTCCATCACGCTCAGGAACTGCCGGGCGTAGGCCGACAGCGACTCGACGTAGCGACGCTGGCCTTCGGCGTAGATCGTGTCGAAAGCCAGCGACGACTTGCCCGAGCCGGACAGGCCGGTGATCACGATCAGCTTGTCGCGGGGCAGGTCGAGGTCGAGGTTCTTCAGGTTGTGCGTCCGCGCGCCGCGGATGCGGATGAAATCCATCGCCATGGGGAATCCGGTTGTGGGGGCGTTGGCTGGGTGCCGGGCCAGCAGGGAACGGCAATCGGTCAGCCTACCGAGGTGACCAGATGGGGGCAATGGGCGACAATGCCAGCCCGGTGTCTCACCTTCTGAGACAGGCCGACAGGTGGGGGTCAGATCCCTTTTCACGTTGTGAAAAGGGATCCGACCTCGTTCCGGCCGGTCCCCCCCAGGCCGTTCAGGGGTTGACTTGACCCGCGGCCGTTGATCTGCGTACAATTCCGCTCCTGTCCGCCCTCGATGGCGGCAGCTCAGACCACAATAACTACAGAGGAAGGCCTGGTCATGTACGCAGTACTGGTCACCGGCGGTAAGCAATACCGCGTGGCGCAGGGCGAAAAGCTCCGCGTTGAAAAGCTCGAAGTCGAAGTCGGCAGCGAGATCAAGTTCGACAACATCCTGATGCTGGGCGACAGCGATGGCGTGAAGCTGGGCGATGCGCTGAAGGGCGCCGCCGTCACCGCCAAGGTTCTGTCCCAGGGTCGTGCTGACAAGGTCCGGATCATCAAGTTCCGTCGCCGCAAGCACCACATGAAGCGCCAGGGTCACCGTCAGTACTACACCGAAATCGAGATCACCGGCATCGCCGGCTAAGCATCAGGAGAAGCAGTCATGGCACATAAAAAGGGCGTAGGCTCCTCGCGCAACGGTCGCGACTCCAACCCGAAGTACCTCGGCGTCAAGATCTTCGGCGGCCAGGCCATCGAAGCAGGCAACATCATCGTGCGCCAGCGCGGCACCCAGTTCCACCCGGGTTCCGGCGTCGGCCTGGGCCGTGACCACACCCTGTTCGCCCTCGTGGACGGCAAGGTGGAGTTCTCGGTCAAGGGTCCGAAGAAGCGTCGCACCGTCAGCATCGTCTCGGCCGAAGCCTGATCCAGGCATCCGCCGGCACCCGTGCCCCGGCATGGGAATGCTGCATGAAGAGCCCCGCTTCGGCGGGGCTTTTCGTTAGAGTAAAAGCAAGACCGGCTGCGCCGGGTTGCCCGCCATCGGCAGGCATTACATTCAAGGCGACGGCAGGCTGGCCGCGCCCATCGCAGGCATCGAAACAATGAAACTGGTAGACGAAGCAGAAATCGAAGTGTTCGCCGGCAACGGCGGCAACGGCTGCATTGGCTTCCGTCGCGAGAAGTTCATTCCGCTCGGCGGCCCGGACGGCGGCGACGGCGGTGCGGGCGGCAGCGTGTACATCCGCGCCGACGAAAACCTGAACACCCTGGTCGACTTCCGCCATGACCGCATCTTCAGGGCGCAGCGCGGCGAGAACGGCATGGGCCGGCAGGCCTACGGCAAGGGTGGCGAAGATCTGACCATCACCGTGCCGGTCGGCACCGTGGTCATCAACGTCGCCACCGATGAAATCATCGGCGACCTGACCCAGCACAACGACCGCCTGCTGGTGGCCAAGGGCGGCAGGGGCGGCCTGGGCAACATGCACTTCAAGAGCTCGACCAACCGTTCGCCGCGCCAGGCGCTGCCGGGCGAGCCGGGCGAAGAGCGCACGCTGAAGCTGGAACTGAAGCTGCTGGCCGACGTCGGCCTGCTGGGCTTCCCCAATGCCGGCAAGAGCACCCTGATCCGCGCTGTCTCGGCAGCGACGCCGAAGGTGGCCGACTACCCGTTCACCACGCTGTACCCGAATCTGGGCGTGGTGAAGGTCGAGAACTACCGCAGCTTCGTGATCGCCGATATTCCGGGCCTGATCGAGGGTGCGGCCGACGGTGCCGGCCTGGGCGCGCAGTTCCTGCGCCACCTGCAGCGCACCCGCCTGCTGCTGCACCTGGTGGACATCTCGCCGATGGAGGGGGGCGTGGAAGGCATCTCCCCGGTCGAGCAGGTGCGCGCGATCGAGCGCGAGCTGGAAAAGCACGATCCGGAACTGCTGCAAAAGCCGCGCTGGCTGGTGCTGAACAAGGCTGACCTGATGTTCGAGGACGAGGCCAAGGCGGCGGCCGAACAGATCGTGGCCGAGCTGGGCTGGAAGGAGCCCTGGTTCCTGGTTTCCGCCCTGGGGCGCGAAGGTACCTTCCCGATCATGAGCCGGATCATGGCCTTCTTCGATCGGCAGAAGGAAGAGGAGCTGGAGGCCCGCAACGCGCAGTAAGGGCGTTGTGGCTCCCGCCAGAAAAGCCCGGCTTCGGCCGGGTTTTTTGTTGGTTGCGATGCAGGCAGCAGCCGAGCATGGGCTCGGCTCTACGGAAAGCGGGCAGGGCCCGGAGTGCAGGCAACAAAAAACCCGGCCGGAGCCGGGCTTTTGCGTGTCGCCGGGACGGCAGCCCCGGCGGCAACCGGATCAGGCGGCCTTGAGGGCCTTGATGCGGTCGTTCAGGCGGCTCTTGTGGCGAGCAGCCTTGTTCTTGTGGATCAGGCCACGCGCGCTGAAGCGATCCAGGATCGGCTGGGCAACGGCGAAGGCGGCTTCGGCGCCGGCGGCATCGTTGGCGTCCAGCGCCTTGATCACTTTCTTGACAGCGGTGCGCAGCATCGAGCGCTGAGCCACGTTGCGCGCGTTGCGCACGACGGTCTGCTTGGCGCGCTTCTTGGCGGACTTGATATTGGCCACGGTGGTGGTTTCCTGAAAAAATCGGTGTTATGGGAACAGCAAGCTGGCTAGTATGATGGCGCGGGAAATGTACGTCAAGTCGATTGTCAAGAGGGACGTTGAGTGAGTTCACCGAAGATGTTGCGGGGCCTGCTGTCGTTCAGCAGCATGACCATGGTCTCGCGGGTGCTCGGACTTGTCCGGGACCAGGTGATCACCACCACGTTCGGCACCAATGCGGTTACCGATGCGTTCTGGGTGGCGTTCAGGGTACCCAATTTCCTGCGCCGCCTGTTCGCTGAAGGCTCCTTCGCCACCGCCTTCGTGCCGGTGTTCACCGAGGTGAAGGAGACCCGCAGCCACGCTGAACTGCGCGAACTGATGTCACGCGTGGCGGGCACGTTGGGCGGGACGCTGCTGGTGGTCACCGCGCTGGCGTTGATCTTTGCGCCCCAGCTGGCGGTGGCGTTCTCAAGCGGTGCTGATACCGACCCGGTCAAACAGACCCTGCTGGTCGATCTGTTCCGCCTGACCTTCCCGTTCCTGTTGTTCGTCTCGCTCACCGCGCTGGCCGGCGGGGCGCTGAACAGCTTCCAGCGCTTCGCGATGCCGGCGCTGACGCCGGTCATCCTCAACCTGTGCATGATCGCCGGCGCGCTGTGGTTGGCGCCGCAACTCGGCGGCACCCCGGAAAAGCAGATCCTGGCGCTGGGCTGGGCCGTGCTGGCGGCCGGTATCCTGCAGCTGCTGTTCCAGCTGCCCTCGCTCAAGGGCATCAATCTGCTGACCCTGCCGCGCTGGGGCTGGAACCACCCGGGTGTGCGCAAGGTGCTGACCCTGATGGTGCCGACCCTGTTCGGTTCCTCGGTGGCGCAGATCAACCTGCTGCTGGACACCCTGATCGCCGCCAAGCTGACGGATGGCTCGCAGTCCTGGCTGTCCCTGGCCGACCGCTTCCTGGAGTTGCCGCTGGGGGTGTTCGGCGTGGCCCTGGGCACGGTGATCCTGCCGGCGTTGGCCCGCCACCACGTCAGCACCGACCGCGAGGGCTTCTCGCGCTCGCTCGACTGGGGCCTGCGCATGACCCTGCTGATCTCGGTGCCGGCCATGCTGGGCCTGGTGCTGCTGGCTGAACCGCTGATCGCCACGCTGTTCCAGTACCGCCAGTTCACCGCCTTCGACACCCGCATGACCGCGCTGTCGGTGTATGGCCTGAGCTTCGGCCTGCCGGCCTTCGCCCTGTTGAAGGTGGTCCTGCCGGCCTTCTATGCCCGCCAGGATACCCGCACCCCGGTACGTGCCGGCGTGGCCGCGCTGGTGGCCAACATGGTGTTCAACTTCGTCCTGCTGGCCGTGCTGTATCAGGTGATGGTGCCGGACGCGCTGAAGGCGCAGGGTGTGATGACGGCCATCGGCAAGCAGCCCGGCCTGCATCTGGCGCTGGGCATTGCCAGTGCGTTGTCCAGTTACCTGAACCTGGGCCTGCTGTGGTACTGGCTGGGCAAGACCGATGTCTACCAGCGCCTGCCGGGCTGGGGCAGCTACCTCGTGCGGCTGCTGGTGGCCTGCGCGTGCATGGTCGGCGTGCTGCTGGCCCTGCTGTACTGGATGCCGACCTTCACCGGGATGGACAAATGGCACCGGATTGGCGGCCTGATCCTGCTGGTGGGGGGCGGTGGCCTGACCTATCTGCTGGCGATGCTGGCCATGGGCTTCCGCCCGCGCGACCTGCGCGGGCATTGATCGTCGCCTGCGGCGGCTATACTTCAGGGTTACACCATTGAAGCGGCGGCCCCGGGTGGGCCGGAACGGGAGTTGATGAGCAGGCTGTTCAGAAGCGTCGAGGGCGGGGAGCTGTTCCCCAACGGAAGCGTGGTCTGCATCGGTGCATTCGACGGCCTCCATCTGGGGCATCGTGCACTGGTGCGGCATGCCGTTGCGCGCGCGCGCGCCTTGGGCGTGGCTGCTGTGGCCGTGGCGTTCGAACCGTTGCCCCGTGAGTTCTTCGCCCAGGGCACACCACCACCGCGCCTGACGCTGGCACGCAGCAAGGTCGAGATGCTGCGCGAGCTGGGGGTGGACGCGGTGGGGCTGCTGCGCTTCGATGCAGCGATGGCGGCGATGCCGGCCGAAACCTTCGTCCGCCAGCTGCTGGTGCGGCGACTGAATGCCCGCGAAGTGTGGATCGGGCCGGAGTTCTGCTTCGGCAACCGTCGCCGCGGTGATCTGGCCCTGCTGCAGAAGCTGGGTGGCGAGCTGGGCTTCAGCGCGGGCGAGATCGAGGCGGTCGACCTGCACGGCGAGCGCATTTCCAGTACCCGCATCCGCCAGCTGCTGCAGTCCGGCGATTTCGCCCGGGCCGGCGATCTGCTCGGTCGCCCCTACGCGATCAGCGGGCGCGTGGTGCGTGGTCGCCAGCTCGGCCGCACGCTGGGCTTCCCGACCGCCAACCTGCGTTTCCCCAAGACCCCGGCGTTGTCGGGCATCTACGCGACCTGGGTGCACGGTGTGTTCGACCAGCCCTGGCCGTCGGTGTCCAGCTTCGGCACGCGGCCGACGGTGGAGGGCGTGGAGCCGCTGCTGGAAGCCCACCTGTTCGATTTCCAGGGTGACCTGTACGGTCGCCACATCGACGTTGAATTCGTCGCCAAGCTGCGTGACGAAGAGAAGTTCAATGATCTGGCGGCACTGACCGACCAGATGCACCGCGACGCCGAGCAGGCGCGCGCCATCCTTTCCGAACATAGATTGCGAGCCACTGCGTGAGCCAGGACTACAAGACCACCCTGAACCTGCCAGCCACCGATTTCCCGATGCGCGGCGACCTGCCCAAGCGCGAGCCGGGCATTCTGGCGCGGTGGGAGGAGCAGGGGCTCTACCAGCAGCTGCGCGACAACGCCGCCGGCCGCCCGCTGTTCGTGCTGCACGACGGCCCGCCGTATGCCAACGGCCGCATCCACCTGGGCCACGCGGTCAACAAGATCCTGAAGGACATCATCGTCAAGTCGCGCTACCTGGCTGGTTTCGATGCGCCCTACGTGCCCGGCTGGGACTGCCACGGCCTGCCGATCGAGATCGCGGTGGAAAAGAAGTGGGGCAAGGTCGGCGTGAAGCTCGATGCGGTTGAATTCCGGCAGAAGTGCCGTGAGTTCGCCGAGGAGCAGATCGACATCCAGCGCGTGGACTTCAAGCGTCTGGGCGTGACCGGTGACTGGGACAACCCGTACAAGACCCTGAGCTTCGACTTCGAGGCCAACGAGATCCGCGCACTGGCCAAGGTGGTGGCCAATGGCCACCTGGTGCGGGGTGCCAAGCCGGTGTACTGGTGCTTCGACTGCGGTTCGGCGCTGGCCGAAGCCGAGATCGAATACCAGGAAAAGGAATCGCCGGCGATCGACGTGGCATACTCCGCGCGCGATCCGCAGGCCATCGGCCAGGCATTCGGCGTGAGCGTGCCGGCCGATGTGGACGTGGCGGTGCCGATCTGGACCACCACGCCGTGGACGCTGCCGGCGTCGCTGGCCGTGTCGCTGGGTGCGGACATCCGTTACGTGCTGGCCGAAGGCCCGGCGCACAACGGCAAGCGCCGCTGGCTGGTGCTGGCCGCTGCGCTGGCTGGCCGTGCGCTGCAGCGCTACGGCGTCGAGGAGGTGGTACTGCACGGCGAAACCACGGGCGCTGCACTGGAAAACCAGCTGCTGTCGCATCCGTTCTA
Organism: Stenotrophomonas sp. GD04145; assembly: GCF_029835135.1. Classification (NCBI taxonomy): domain Bacteria; kingdom Pseudomonadati; phylum Pseudomonadota; class Gammaproteobacteria; order Lysobacterales; family Lysobacteraceae; genus Stenotrophomonas; species Stenotrophomonas sp. GD04145. The sequence goes on from NZ_JAODZG010000016.1 coordinate 12,503, forward strand.
TGCCGGGCGCGCGATCCCGCTGCTCAACGGCGACCATGTGTCCGACGAAGACGGTACCGGTGCGGTGCACACCGCTCCCGGACATGGCCAGGAAGACTACGTGGTCAGCCAGAAGTACGGCCTGCTCGACACGTACAACGCCGGCCAGGTGACGCCGATCGATGGCCGTGGCGTGTACCTGGAATCGACGCCGCCGGCCGGTGACGTGGTACTGGCCGGCCAGCACCTGTGGAAGGCGCAGGAGGCCATCATCGGCGTGCTGCGCGACAACGGCACGCTGCTGGCCTTCCACCCGATCCGCCACAGCTATCCGCACTGCTGGCGCCACAAGACGCCGGTGGTGTTCCGTGCCACCCCGCAGTGGTTCATCTCGATGGACAAGGCCAACCTGCGCAGCGATGCGCTGGCCGCGATCGACACCGTCGGCTGGTTCCCGGCCTGGGGCAAGGCGCGCATCCAGAGCATGGTCGATGGCCGTCCGGACTGGACGATCTCGCGCCAGCGCACCTGGGGCGTGCCGATCGCACTGTTCACCCATCGCCAGACCGGCGAGATCCACCCGCGCTCGGTGGAGCTGATGCAGCAGGTTGCCGACCGTGTCGAAGCCGAGGGCATCGACGTGTGGTACTCGCTGGATGCAACCGAACTGCTGGGCGCCGAAGCGGCCGACTACGAGAAGGTCACCGACATCCTCGACGTCTGGTTCGACTCGGGTGTCACCCATGAAGGCGTGCTGGCCGCGCGTGGCTTCGGCAAGCCGGCCGACCTGTACCTGGAAGGCTCGGACCAGCACCGCGGCTGGTTCCAGTCGTCGCTGCTGACCGGCGTGGCAATCGACAGGCGTGCGCCCTACAAGCAGTGCCTCACCCACGGTTTCACCGTGGACGAGCACGGCCGCAAGATGTCCAAGTCGCTGGGCAACGGCATCGAGCCGCAGGACATCATGAACAAGCTGGGCGCGGACATCCTGCGCCTGTGGATCGCCTCGGCCGACTACAGCAACGAGATGTCGCTGTCGCAGGAAATCCTCAAGCGCAATGCCGACGCCTACCGTCGCCTGCGCAACACCGCGCGCTTCCTGCTCGGCAACCTGGACGGGTTCGATCCGGCCCGGGACCTGCGCCCGCTCGACCAGATGGTCGCGCTGGACCGCTGGATCGTGCATCGCGCGTGGGAACTGCAGGAGAAGATCAAGGCGGCCTACGACGGCTACAACATGGCCGAGATCGTGCAGCTGCTGCTGAACTTCTGCAGCGTGGACCTGGGCTCGCTGTACCTGGACGTCACCAAGGACCGCCTGTACACGATGCCGACCGACTCGCACGGTCGCCGTTCGGCGCAGAGCGCGATGTATCACATCGCCGAGGCGTTCACCCGCTGGGTGGCACCGATCCTGACCTTCACCGCCGACGAGCTGTGGGGCTACCTGCCGGGCACGCGCACCGGCCACGTGCTGTTCACCACCTGGTACGAGGGCCTGGCGCCGCTGCCGGCGGATGCCCAGCTCAACGCTGCCGATTTCGACCAGCTGCTGGCCGTGCGCGAGCAGGTGGCCAAGGTGCTCGAGCCGATGCGTGCCAACGGCGCGATCGGTGCCGCCCTGGAGGCCGAGATCACCGTGGCCGCCAGCGAAGAGCAGGCAACGCGCTGGCAGCCGCTGGCCGACGAACTGCGCTTCCTGTTCATCAGCGGTGACGTGCAGGTGCGTCCGGCAACCACCGACGAGGTGTTCGTCAGTGCCCAGCCGACCACCAAGGCCAAGTGTGTGCGCTGCTGGCATCACCGCGCCGACGTCGGCAGTCATGCCGATCACCCGGAACTGTGCGGCCGTTGCGTGAGCAACATCGACGGCGCTGGCGAAGTTCGGAGCTGGTTCTGATGAGCGCCGCCCGTCCGCATCCCAACGCTCTGGTCTGGCTGCTGCTGTCGGCGGCCATCATCGGCCTGGACCAGTGGTCCAAGGCATGGGTCCTGTCGAGCCTGCCGGAGTTCCAGCCGGTGGTGGTCATCGATGGCTTCTGGAACTGGTATCGCACCTACAACACCGGTGCCGCATTCAGTTTCCTCAGCGACGCCGGTGGCTGGCAGAAGTATTTCTTCACGGCGCTGGCGATCGCCATCAGCGGCCTGATGGCATGGTGGCTGCGTGGCACCGCCCGTGGCAACTGGAAGGCCGCCGTTCCCTATGCGCTGATCATCGGCGGGGCGATCGGCAACGTGATCGACCGCCAGGTGCACGGTCATGTCGTCGATTTCATCCAGTGGTACGTTGGCAGCTATACCTGGCCGGCGTTCAACATCGCCGACTCGGCCATCGTGGTCGGTGCCATCGGCATCGCCCTGACCGGCCTGTTCGACGGCAGGTCCGCCAAAAAGGCGGATAATGCCACTCCGAAACCGTAAGCCGGCCGCTGCCGGGAGATTGAACTGATGGATGTGCTGCTCGCCAACCCGCGTGGTTTCTGTGCCGGTGTCGATCGTGCGATCGAGATCGTGAAGCGCGCGATCGAAACGCTCGGCGCGCCCATCTACGTCCGTCATGAGGTGGTGCACAACCGCTTCGTGGTCGATGATCTGAAGCAGCGCGGTGCGATCTTCGTCGAGGAACTGGACGAGGTGCCGGACAACAACACGGTCATCTTCAGTGCCCACGGTGTATCGCAGGCAGTGCGCCTGGAAGCGGAGCGTCGTGGCCTGAAGGTATTCGATGCCACCTGTCCGCTGGTCACCAAGGTCCACTTCGAAGTGGCGCGCCATTGCCGTGCGGGCCGCGACGTGGTGCTGATCGGTCACGCCGGCCATCCGGAAGTGGAAGGCACGATGGGGCAGTGGAACCAGGAAGCCGGTACCGGCCAGATCTACCTGGTGGAGGATGTGGAGCAGGTCGCCACGCTGCAGATCAACCAGCCCGAGAACTTCGCCTACACCACCCAGACCACGCTGTCCGTGGACGATACGCGCGGCATCATCGACGCCCTGCGCGAGCGCTTCCCGGCCATGCAGGGGCCGAAGAACGACGATATCTGCTACGCCACGCAGAACCGGCAGGACGCGGTACGTGACCTGGCCAAGCGCTGCGATCTGGTGCTGGTGGTCGGGTCCCCGAACAGCTCCAATTCCAACCGGCTGAGCGAGCTGGCACGGCGCGAAGGCGTCGAGAGCTACCTGATCGACGGCGCCCATGAGATCAACCCGGCCTGGGTGCAGGGCAAGCAGCACATCGGCGTCACCGCCGGTGCGTCGGCACCGCAGGTGCTGGTTGATGGCGTGCTTGCGCGCCTGGCCGAACTGGGCGCCGGCAGTGTGTCCGAGCTTGATGGCGAGCCGGAATCGATGGTGTTCGCGCTGCCGAAGGAACTGCGCCTGCGCCTGATCGACTGACCGGGAAAGGCCTCGTCCACGCATGGCGTGGATCTACTGAAACCGCTCTGGTGGGTGCAAAAACCGCTCTGGTGGGTGCAAACCAGCACAAGGTGGGTGCGAACCTTGGTTCGCACGCTTTTGGACATGCGCGGATGGGCAGCCCGCCCATGACCTTTGGCCATGGGGCCGCGCACCACACAGGCCTAGCATCGGAGGATTCTCCGCTGTTGGAAGCCGCCCGATGAAGACCCGTGCCCTGGTGATGTCCGTGCTGTTCGCGCTGGCGGCCACACCCGCGCTGGCGCAGAGCCCGCCGCCGGCCGATGCCGCTGCGCACGGCCTGCTGCGCATCGACGTGGACGCGCGCGATCTGGCCCGGCGCATCTTCAAGGTGACCGCCACCGTGCCGGCAAAACCCGGCCCGATGACCCTGCTGTACCCGCAGTGGATTCCCGGCAATCATTCGCCCACCGGCCCGATCGACAAGCTCGCTGGCCTGCGCGTTACGGCCAATGGCAGGCCGCTGGCCTGGCAGCGCGACCAGTACAACGTCTATGCGTTCAAGGTCGATGTGCCGGAGGGCGTCAGCGAGATCGTGGCGCAGTTCGATTTCCTGTCCTCGCAGGGCGGCAACCAGGGCCGCGTGGTGATGACGCCGGAAATGCTCAACTTGCAGTGGAACGCCAACGCGCTGTATCCGGCCGGGGTCGATGCCCGCCATCTGCAGGCCCAGGCCAGCGTGACCCTGCCGAAGGGCTGGAGCTATGCCACCGCGCTCGAAACAGTCCGGCGCGACGGTGACACGGTGGTGTTCAAGCCGATCACTTTCGACCATCTGGTCGATTCGCCGCTGTTCGCCGGTGAGCATTACCAGCGCATCGATCTGGACCCGGGCGCCAAGGCGCCGGTGCACCTGAACGTGTTCGCCGATGAAGCGAAGTCGCTGAAGCCGACCGAGGCACAGATCAAGGCGCACCGCGCCCTGGTGCAGCAGGCTGACCGCTTGTACGGCGCGCGCCACTACGACCATTACGAGTTCCTGCTGGCATTGACCGACCGTCTGGGCGGCATCGGGCTGGAGCATCATCGCTCCAGCGAGAACAGCGCTGCGCCGGGCTACTTCACCGAGTGGGATGACTCGGCATGGATGCGTGACCTGCTGCCGCACGAGTACACGCATTCCTGGAACGGCAAGTATCGCCGTGGCGCGGACCTGGCAACCGACAACTTCAACGTTGCGATGGGTGACAGCCTGCTGTGGGTGTACGAAGGCCAGACCCAGTTCTGGGGCCAGGTGCTGGCCGCCCGCTCGGGGTTGTGGTCCACCGATCAGGCGCGCGACATGCTGGCCAATGTTGCGGCGACCTATGATCGCGGTCGCCCGGGACTGGCCTGGCGGCCACTGCAGGACACCACCAACGACCCGACCATCGCCCAGCGGCGCACACTGCCGTATCGCAATTACCAGATGAGCGAGGACTATTACTCCGGCGGCCAGATGCTGTGGATGGAAGTGGAGGGCAGGCTGCGCGCGCTGACCGGAAACCGGCGCAGTCTGGATGATTTTGCCCGTGCCTTCTTTGGCGTAGGCAACGGTGACTGGGACGTCAATCCGTATACGTTCGACGACGTGGTGGCGACCTTGAACGCCATTGCTCCGTACGACTGGGCCGGCTTCCTGCGGCAGCGCCTGGACGGCCACGGATCGCTGACCGGCGGTCTGGAACTGGCCGGCTGGAAGCTGGTCTACCGCGACGCGCCGAACGATGCCTACAAGGCACAGGAAAAACGCGCCAAGGCGGCGCTGCTGGCGTACTCGCTCGGTGCGACGGTGATGGACAGCGGTGTGGTCGGCGACGTGATCTGGGACAGTCCCGCCTTCAATGCAGGCCTGGCGCCGGGCATGAAGGTGATCGCCATCGGTGACCGCGAGTACAGCAGCGAGCGGTTGAAGGACGCGGTTGCCGTTGCCGCCACCAACAAGGCGCCGATCACTCTGCTGGTCAAGCAGTTCGACCGCATCGTGCCGATCCGGATCGACTATCACGGTGGCCTGCAGTATCCGGTGCTGGAGCGCATTCCCGGCCGCCCGGATCAGCTGGCCGAGCTGTGGAAGCCGCGATGAGACCACGACTGGGCGGCAGTGCGGTCCTGCTGCTGGCGGTGCTGGCCATTGTCGGTGCATTCCTGCCCGGCGAAGGCCGCTGGCTGCACTGGCTGGCAAAGCCGACAGCGACCCTGCTGATCGCGGCGATGGTATGGCAGGTGCATCCTGCTGGATCGCCGTCGTACCGTCGCGCGGTGCTGGCGGGCATGCTGCTCTCGTGCGCAGGCGACATCGCGCTGATGCTGCCGATGGATGCCTTCGTCCCCGGCCTGCTGGCGTTCCTGCTGGCCCACCTCTGCTACATCGTCGCCTTCCGCGATGGTCTGCGCGCAGGCCGTGGGCTGCTCGCCGCCGCCGTGTTGCTGGGCGCAGTCGCCGTGCTCAACGTGATGGGGCTGTGGCCACATCTGCCGGCGCCGATGCGCACCCCTGTGCTGGCCTATGTGGTGGTACTGGCGTGCATGGCGATCCTTGCGCTGGCGCGGCAGTGGGCCCGCCCGCGACCGGACGCTGTCGAAGCGGGCAGTGCGCGCTGGGCGGCAGCCGGCGCCCTGCTGTTCGTCGCCAGCGATTCACTGCTGGCCTGGGACCGCTTCGGCGGTGGCCTGCCGCTGGCAAGCCTGCTGGTGCTGTCCACCTACTACGCGGCGCAGTACGCGATTGCACGATCAGTGCGCTAGCTACTCGACGTCGCCCGCGTTCTCGCAGGTCCGCTGCCGCGGGCACAGGCGATCCAGCAGTGCCAGTGTTACCCCGTTGCTCCAGCCGAAGCCATCCTGCAGCGGATACTCGCCGCCACCCCCTCCGCCCGCGGAGCCATCGACCACGTACTTCTCCACCAGCTTGCCTTGCCGATCGTAGACGGACTGCACGGTGCGCAGGAAGCGCACTCCCAGCTGCCGCGCCAAGCGCTCCTGGCCATAGTGCTGCAGGCCGTCGACGGCCACCCACTGCAGCGGTGCCCACCCGTTCGGCGCGTCCCACTGCTGGCCGCTGACGAGGGTGGTGGTCAGCAGGCCGCCCTCACGCATCAATTGTGCTTCGGCCGCGTCGGCGCTGCGTCGCGCCTGCTCATCGGTGGCGATCTTCAACCACAGTGGATACAGCGCGGCAGCGGTCAGGGCAGGGCGCAGCTGTCCGCTGCGCAGATCATGATCGGCATACCAGCCCTGTGCCGCATCCCACAGCAGGCGATTGATGGCCCTGCGTCTGGCCTCGGCCCGGGCGGAATAGTCGCGGGTCGATGCGCGGTCGCCGGCTACCCGGCTGGCCCGGGCGATGGTCTGCTCGAGGTGGTACAGCAGACTGTTCAGGTCAACTGGAACGATCGACGTGGTATGGATGCTGGACAGTGCACTGGGGTCGTCCATCCATCGCGAGCTGAAATCCCAGCCGGACTCGGCGCCGGCGCGAAGGTCGCGGTACACATGCGAGGGTGCCCGCTGCGGTGCCTGTGACGCCGTCGCCAGATCGTCCGTCCACGATTCGCTACGCGGCACCGCGCGCGCATCCCAGTAGCGGTTGAGCAGGTCGCCATTGGACATGCGCACCACGCGCTCGCGTGCCTGGCCGGGCGCAAGGCCGTCGGCGCCCCGCATCCAGAAGTCGTGCTCGGTGCGCAGCTGTGTCAGATAGCGGCGGTACGCCTGATCGCCTTCGTGCGCGGCCAGCAGGGTCACCATCAGGCTGAAGAACGGCGGCTGCGAGCGGCTCAGGTAGTAACTGCGGTTGCCGTTGGGAATGTGCCCATACTGGTCGAGCTGCCACGCGAAGTTGTCGACCATCGCGCGGACCTGGGGCCAGCGGCCACTGGAAGCCAGTCCCAGCATCGTGAAGTAGCTGTCCCAGTAATACACTTCGCGGAAGCGCCCGCCGGGCACCACATACGCGTGCGGCAACGGCAGCAGCGAGCCATGGGGATCGACCGCCGTGGACTGCCGGGTCAGCACGGGCCACAGGCCTTCGATATGCGCGCGCAGGCTCTGGCCGGCGGATGAGACGTAGGGCGCAGGCCCACCGGGCAGGTCGAAGGCCCTGTCGACGAAGGCCTGCAGCGTGTAGCCAGGCTCTCGCTGCGCGCGCTGCCAGTCAGCCAGCAGTGCAGCCGGCGACTGCCGCGGCACAGCATCGGCAAAGGTCTTCTGGTCGGGGAACAGATGCGCGCGCTGGACCTGCTGGAAAAGCGGCTGCCAGGCCTGGTCCGGTGGCGCAGGGCGCGAAGCGGGTGGGCCGGCGCATGCCGCGCCGGCACTGAGCAACAGGGCCAGTACGCAGACGACCGGGCGGATCGAAGGACGCATGACGTACCTCACGGTGGGCGTGGCCCCACCCTAGCGTGCCGCCCGTGTCACCCGCGTGTGGATGCCAGCGGCCTCAACGGAACTGCAGGGTCAGCAGGAAATAGCGGCCCAGCGGATCATCCAAGCCCGGTAACTGTCCGCCGTTGCCGACCAGATAGTTCACCGGCTGCCGGTCAAGCACGTTGTGCACGTCCAGCGCGGCGATCACCCGCGGCCCCAACCTGCGCGCCATGTGCAGGTTCCAGCGCAGCTGCCGTGGATTCATGCAATGGTTCATCTCGCTCTGGTCATCGGGGCATTCCGCACCGGGCAGCCAGGCGCGCGTGCGTCCGACCTGGTTGCCGCGCAATGCCACGTCCCATGCCGTGTTCTGCCATTGCACGGTGAGGATCGCGGCCATTGCCGGCGTGGCATGGCCGCGAAGATCCACGCTGCCATCCTGCCCTCGTTCGCGGCGCAGCGCCTGCTGTTTCAGCGCGTCCAGTGAGAAAAGCCACTGGCCGGTGTCATCGGTGTCGACGCGGTATTCGCCGCGCATCACCCAATTGCGCGACGTGGTGCGGCCGATGTTGTCGAATGAAAGGCGAAGACTGCTCAGCCGCCCTTCGTCATCCAGCTCCCACGTGCTGCGGTTCCATGCCGCGTCGGTGGGTCGCAGGGCAAGGATCTCGTTGCGCAGTTCGACGATGTTGTGGGTCAGTGACAGCGAGAACACGTCGTTGGGCGTCCACGTGGCTGCCAGCGAATGGCTGCGTGAACGCTCTGCCTTCAGCGCGTCGTTCTCGGCGACCTCCACGTTGACCAGGCAGCTGCCGTCGATCGCGGGCTGTGCGCATGGCGGCAGGCCCGGCGAGGCCGGCAGCGCGACCAGGCCGAAGTAGCCAGGGGGGCGTCGCTGCTCGAACAGGCTGGGCGCACGGTAGCCTTGTCCGCTGGTCAGCAGGAACGACCAGTGGAGCGTTGGACTCCAACGCAGTCCCGCGCGTGGCGAGAACGCCAGGTAATCGCCATCGCGGTCCCAGCGTGCGGCCACGTCCATGCGCAGCGAGCGGCTGAGCGGCAGGCCGACCTCGGCATAGGTGGCTCCGCTGCGACGTGACAGGCGTCGCTGCTGCTGGGGCAGGCCCAGTGCCAGATCGCCCTGGATCAACAACGGATCGGGTAACGAGGCCCATGCTTCGTAGCGCAGATCGACGCCGGTGGCCAGCTGGGCCGGCCCTCCGGGCAACTGCATCAGTTGCCGCTGCATGCCCCACCAGCCCTGCCACTGGTCAGTGCGCCCACGATTGCGGATCGAGGGGAACAGCTGTTGCGCTTTGTCCGCACGCAGCGAGGTAAAACCGGGAAGGTAGTCCAGTGACTCGGCGGCGTGCAGCAGCGGTTCGGTGCGCACGGTGCCCGGCGTGACCAGAGTGACCTGGCTGCGTTGCGCGCTGACGCCTGCATCCCAGCTGCGTGACTGCTGCTCGCGACCGATACCCAGGGTGATGTCGGCATCGCTGGCGCGTACGTGCGGGCGCACGCTTCCGGCCTCGCGCAGGACGCTGTTGAACGTGATGCCGTACAGGCCGATGGCAACGGCGGTCGGCCCCAGGTCGAAACGCTGCCGATTGTGACTGCCACGTGCTTCCAGATAGGCGTAGCGTCCTTCGCCACGCTCGTGCCGGTAACGCAGGTAGGCCGAGGCAGTATCCGACGCGGGCTGCAGCGAGCGCGGCCGCGCGCTGTCGAACCAGCAGCCATCCTCACGCTGCATCAAGGGACCTTCGCAGAGTTCGGCGGGGATGTACGCGCCGTCGTAGAACGCGCCGATCTGATACAACGACGTTTCCGCATGCCACGCACGGCGATCGCCGGCCACGTGCTCGATGCGATGCAGGTCCAGGCCGGCGAACCAGCGGTCTCCCCCTTCGCGTACGCCGCCGTTGGCGATCTGCAGGCGATTCTGCTGCGCGTCGCCGCGGCTGCTGATGCCCGATTGCACCGTCGCCTCCGGGCCTTCGGCCTGTTCGCGCAGGATGATGTTGACCACACCGGACATCGCGTCGGCACCATAGATGGCTGACGCGCCTCCGCGCACAAGCTCGATGCGCTCGATGAAACTCAGGGGAATGCCGCCCAGATCGGTGAGACCTCCCTGTTCCAGCGACACCATCGGATAGCGTGGCAACCGCCGGCCGTTGACCAGGAACAGGGTCGCACGCGGCCCCATGCCATCCAGGCTGGTGGTGGCTGCAGCGCCCACCGGCAGATACTGCGAATCGCCGCCGCGGGAAGTGGTCATCGGCGGGTGGCCGTTCATGCCGGGAAGGTGCCGCAACAGGTCGAACAGGCTGCCGTAGCCACTGCGCAGGATGTCTTCGCGATCGATGATCGTCATCGGCAGCGTCGTCTGCACGGAGGTGCGCGGCAGGCGGCTGCCGGTGACGTGTACCGGTGCCAGTTCCACCTGCGCAGGGGCCAGCGCGACGGGCAGCGGCTTGGGCGACGCCACGGCCGGGGCACGTGCAGGAGGCGCGGCAGAAGCAGCGACGCGGCGGATGACGAACGCCCCCGAGGGTGTGCGCAGGATGTTCACCGGCATCCCGGAGACCAGCTGCTTGAGAGCGATCGCCGGTGCCTGTCGGCCGTCGGCGCCGGGGGTGTGCAGGCCCGTCAGCTCGCGGGCGTCGAATACCAGGGCGATACCGCTCTGGCGTGCCCATTGCTGCAGTGCCGGTGCCAGCGGGCCGGGTGCGATGTGGTAGTCGACATTGGCGGGTTGCTGGCCGGCGTGGGCCGGCGCGGCGCTGGCAGCGCCGAACATGACCCACAGCAGCCCCCGGAGCAGCCCCCACTGCAGCGCGCCCGGTCCTGCCATCACCGCCTTTCTCCTCAGTAGGTACGCCGCAGTTCCAGCGCGCCATCCGGACGCGCCTGGCCGGCAACGGACCATCCCAGCTCCAGCGCAGACAGCAGTTCCTCTGCGTCGCCTGCACGGAAGGTGCCGCTGACCGCGAGATTGGCGATCTCCGGATCGGCGATCACCATCTGCGTGCGGCCGTAGCGGTTCATGCGTTCGACCACGGTCGCCAGGGGAGTGGCATCGAACACCAGCCGTCCCTGCAGCCAGGCCTCAGCCGCTTCGGTCGAGGCGAGCGCAGGGCCCGGCTGGATCCGTCCGGAGGGCAGTACCTGCAGCTGCTGGCCCGGGGCCAGCGTGTGCTGCGCGCTGCCGCTGGTGACCTCCACTGCGCCTTCCAGCAGGGCGACCTCGACATGGCCGTCGCGCAGGCGCTCCACCTGGAAGGTGGTTCCGATATCGCGGATCGAACTGTTGCCTGCCTGCACGCGCAGGGCCTTGCGCGACGGTGCCACCTGCAGTTGCAGCCGACCCTGCTCCAGGACCAGTTCCCGATGGCGCCAGCCCATGCGCACGGTCAACGTGGTCCCTGCGTCCAGGATGGCGGAGCTGCCATCGGCCAGCGTCTGTTGGCGGGGAGCAAGGCTGTCGTTGGCATAGATGCGGGGCGTGGGATTGCCATCGGTGGCGACCATCCAGCCCATGCCGATGGCCAGACAGAGCGCCGCCGCAGCAGCGACGCCGGGCAGCCAGCGGCGCCGGGCCGGACGCGCGGCGCGCGCCGCCGCCGTGCGCAACCAGGGATCCTGGGCCAGGCCCGCACTCTGCTGATAGAGCGTTTCGGCCTGTACCCACGCCTTGACGTGGCGGGTGTCCTCCGCCAGCCAGTCTTCGAAGCGCTCGCGTTCCTCGGGCGTGCAGTCGTGTGCCTCCAGGCGCGCCACCCAGGCGCTGGCGCGCTCGAACACTCCCGCCTCTTCCGTGTGCCGGGTGCTGATCATTCGTTGTCCCTGTCGTTGTGCAGTGGGTGTGGCCCCAGCTCCTGGCGCAGGCCCTGCAGTGCACGGGCGATGTGTTTTTCCACGGTCTTGGCGGTGATGCCACAGTGCTGCGCGATCTGCGTGTAGCTCATCCCGGTGATCCGGTTGAGCAGGTACACCTCGCGCGCGCGCTCCGGCAGTTTAAACAGGGCCTGCCGGAGCAGGGCGAGCATCTGCCCGGATTCGGCCTGGCGCAGCGGGTCGGCTGACGTGCTGGAGGGCTCGTCGCTGCCATCGCGCTCGGCCAGCGACAGATGCGGTCTCGCCTGCGGCGAGCGGCCGCGGTCTGCCAAGCGGTTGCGGGCGATACGATACAGCAGCAGGCGCAGCTCCTCGGTGCCGTGCGCGCGATAGCGGATCAACCGTTCCATGCAGTCCTGGGCGATGTCCTCCGCATCCTCCGGGCCCACCCCACGGGTACGCAGGAAAGTGCACAACGGCGCGCGCTCTTCCCTTACGAACGTGATGAAGGCGTCCGGAGGCCCAGGCGGATCCGGTGCGCGATGGATCAGGGGGGACGAAGCGGACAGGGCTGGCCTCGGGCAACGATTGAGAGGGGGCGCCACCGAGTTTTACGCGACGATGACCGGATGGGGAAGAGCCGCCGGCCTGCACGTGTCGATCATGAATTCGTTCACTTTTTTCACTGATGGCCACTGGGGGTGTTGGCGACCTTCCTGCGTTTACGAATACGCCGGAGGCTTCATCTTCCTGCCGCGATCATTCGGGAGCGCCAACGCAGCCACAGTTTTGACTGCCAACTTGATCTGAATTTGTTCATTTTTTTCCGGGCCGGGCAATGGGGGAGGGTCTCCCGCTTCGGCGTTTAGCTTCCCGTCCGCGTGTTGCGGAGGGAGAGAGAGAACGGTATGAAGCAGTCCAAGTTGAGTCTGGCCTTGGCCGGCCTGATTGGCGTTGGCGTCATGGTCAAGGCTGATGACGCCATGGCAATGAACTATCACGTGCAGGGAGACCGCATCTTCCTCAGCGGTGGCGTCACCTTCGCCGACGTCGTTTCGCTGCCGGCGCTGCTGGCCAAGGCGCAGGCCGAGGGGCGGCCGATCCGGGAGGTGGTGCTGCGCACCTCCAACGGTGGCGCGCTGATCGCCGGCGAGTGGCTGCAGGGGGTGATCCGCACGTCCGGCCTGAACACCATCGTGTCGGGCCACTGCATCTCGTCCTGCTCGATCATGCAGTCCGGGGGCGTGGAGCGCTATCTGGCCGGCGATCTGCCGATTGTCGATTCGGTGGAGATCCACGCGGCCAACAACGGCAGCAATGTGATCTACGAGCCGTCGCCGCGCATGACACAGATCTACACCGGCAACTACGGCGGCGGCATGGATGCTGGGCTGCTGCACAAGGCGATGTACGAAGTGGTCAAGCCCAACGGTCTGCTGGTGTTCCGCGATCCTGCGCGCACCCCCGGTACGTCGGTCACGTTCGATCCGGATGGCAGCGGCAGCGCGCTGGAGTCGTTCCCTGGGCAGGACATTCACAGCAACCGGATCATCACCGCAACCGGCTATCGTGATCCGGGCGATACGTTGAATGTCACTGCGGACGTCACCGGTGACATCAATCCGGGCTACCTGCGGACGGGACGCCAGCTGCAGACGTTCGTCGATGATGATTTCGCGCGCTGGAGCACCGATCGACCGTCGGCGTACTTTTCCTACGCACTGACCATCTACAACCTTTCCAGCACGGGTCCGCAGGGCATCGGCGCTGGTTCGGTGCAGGATTATCTGAGCGATCCCGGCGTGCAGGCCCTGCTGCTGTCCAAGCTTCGGCTGGGCGATCTGGACGCGTCCACGCTGGACGATTCGATGGGCGTGATCCGGATTGCCAATGGCGCTGTCTGGCGCTCGTCCGCAACCACCGGTGCGGACTTCATGCTGGTCGATAATGGCACCATCGCCCTGGAAGGTGGCGCTCTGCGTGCCCCGGAAGTGCGTGTGCTCGGAGCGGGCATGCTGGTCGGCCATGGCGACGTGGCGGGCACCGCAATGGATAGAACTGCATTGCTGGCTGGCACCGGCCCGTCGTGGCGCGAGGATGGCTTCAACCGCCTGCGCGTGTTCGGCACGCTGATGCCGCGCGGGGGGGATCTGGTGACCCATGGCTACGTCAACATCATGCCCGGCGGCAAAGTGCTGTTCGACGTGACCGAGAGCGGCGGCAGTGCCGGTGGTCGCGTGCGCGTGGGTAATTTCTTCGACCCGTCCACCAACAAAGTGCTCGATGGCGCGCTGGTGATCTCCAAGGGCGCCTTCCTTGAACTGAACGTGGCGCAGGGCTATTACAGCAAGGACTTCCGTCGCGATCTGGTTGAAGGCCCGATCTACCAGGATGGCTTCCAGGAGGTCGTGCGGCTGGGCGACCCTGGCTACAGCGCCAGCATCAGCGGCGGTGAGGTGTTCCGTCCGCGCCACAACTCGCTGTTGAGTTTCAATGTCAGGCAGACGGCCGACGGTCTGTGGCTGACCGCCAACCCGGGCTTCGACCAGTGGGATCTGTTCGCCAACGGCCCGTCCGGTGATGACCTGGGGCGTGTGCTGGGAGCTGCATCCGATCGCCAGGACAGTGGCCTGAAGCCGCTGCTGGGCGCATTGCAGTTTGCCGACCGCGACGTGGTCGCGCAGCAGGCCGGTGCGCTGCGTGGCGATGCGCACGCCACCCTGCGCCTGGCCGACAACGCCCTGCTGGGCAGCATCGGCAACGTGGTCCAGCAGCATCAGGCGGCGATGCGCAGTGCCGGTGGCGATGCCGATGGCCTGGCCGCGCAGGTCGCGCAGTCGATGTCGGCACAGCCGGGCACGCGCCATGGCACCCTGTTCAACCAGCTGGCAATGCATCTGGTCGAGCCGACGGCAGCAGGTGCGGGGGCCAATGGCGATGGCCAGCGTGGCCACGGACTGTGGGCACGTGGCTTTGCCAGCCATGGCCGCATCGATGCCGATGCCGGCGTGGCCGGGATGAGCCATACCGTGGGCGGCATCGTGGTCGGTGCCGATGCGCGCCTGGCCGATGACCGTGTCGGCCTGGGCGTAAGCGTGGCGGCCGCGGACATGTCGACCAAGGCCCGTGGCGCCTCCAGCTTCACCGGCGACGTGCGTGCGCTGGATGTGGGCGGTTACCTGGACGCGATCTACGCGCGCGGTTATCTGTCCGCGGCGGTGCGCTACACCGACCTGCGCCACGACACCCGGCGCAGCATCGCTGGCATCGAGGGCCTGCAGGACCCGCTGCGTGCGAAGTACAGCAACGATGCGATCTCCGCGCGGGTGGAACATGCGTTCTCCTTCACCAGCGGCAAGGGCGTGGTGATCCAGCCGCTGCTGCCGGTGGTGGACTACGCGCGCACCTCCGCGACGCGGTTCAACGAAGGGCAGGGTGTGGCGGCGCTGGCCGGGCGTGGCGGCAGCCTGGAGAGCATCCGGGTCGGTGCGGGCCTGCAGCTGTTCAAGACCTTCGAGGGCAACAACGGCGAGCGCATCACCCCGCGGGCGCGGGTGGTGTGGCAGAAGGAGCTGGGGGATACGCAGGCCCGCTACAGCACCGGCTTTGCGGCGGCGCCGGATCTGGTGTTCGGCAGCAACAGCCAGACGGTGGGCGAGCAGGTGCTGAGCTGGAACCTGGGTGTGACCAGCCGGGCCAGCGAGCGGCTGTCGGTGATGGTCGACTATGTGGGCGAGCGCCGCGACGGCCAGCTGCAGAATGGTGTGCAGCTGGGCCTGGGTTACCGGTTCTGAGTGGCCGGCGGCACCGGCGATGCCCGCATCGCCGGTGCCATCCCAGGACGCACGCTGCTGCGGTATGGTTCGGCATGGAATTCCACCCAGGCCCCTCCATGCAGATCGCAGTCTTCAGCGCCCGGCCCTATGATCGCCGCTTTCTTGACGAGGCCAATCAACGCGGCGCCGCAGAACAGGATTTCGCGTTCGTCTACTTCGATGCCGCGCTGGACCTGCATACCGCCACGCTGGCACAGGGCTGCGACGCCGTCTGCGTGTTCGTCAATGATCGTCTTGATGCCCCTGTGCTGCAGGCCCTGCACGCGCAAGGTGTACGTGCCGTGCTGCTGCGGTGCGCCGGCTTCAACAACGTCGATCTCGCCGCTGCGACGTCGCTGGGCCTGTTCGTCGCGCGCGTGCCGGCCTACTCACCTGAGGCCGTCGCCGAGCATGCCCTGGCCCTGGTGATGACCCTCAACCGGCAGACGCATCGCGCCTACAACCGCGTACGCGAAGGCAACTTCATGCTCGATGGCCTGCTTGGGCACACCCTGCATGGCCGCACCGTCGGCATCGTCGGCACCGGCAAGATCGGTGTGGCGACGGCGCGCATCTTCAAGGGCCTGGGCTGCACGGTGCTGGGCCATGATCCCTATCCATCGGCATCCTTCGCCGGGCTGGGAGAAACCGTGGCTCTGGCCGAGCTGCTGTCCCGCGCCGACATCGTGTCGCTGCACTGCCCATTGACGGCGGATACCCATCACCTGATCAACGATGCGTCGCTGGCGCAGATGAAGGCGGGTGCCATGCTGGTCAACACCTCGCGTGGCGGTCTGGTCGACACCCATGCCGTCATCCGCGCGCTGAAATCACGTCGGCTGGGACACCTGGCCATCGACGTCTACGAGCAGGAAAGCGCGCTGTTCTTCCAGGATCTCTCCGGCGAAATCATCGACGATGAAGCGTTCCAGCGCCTGATGACCTTCCCCAACGTACTGGTGACCGGCCATCAGGGCTTCTTCACCGTGGAGGCCCTGCAGGAGATCTCGGCGATCACGCTGGGCAACCTGGCGGATTTCGCGGCCGGGCGGGCGTGCGCGAACCGGGTGGAGGCAGGCTGACCGAGGGTGGATTGACCACCGGGCAGGGGAGCCCGTAAAATCGCGTGCTCGGCCGGAATAGCTCAGTTGGTAGAGCGGCGCATTCGTAATGCGTAGGTCGCAGGTTCGACTCCTGTTTCCGGCACCATGTTTGATGAAAAGCCCCGGCCCTGGTCGGGGCTTTTTTGTGTCTGGTGGCGCCGGGCCATGCCCGGCGGAATGCGAGGGCAGGTGGCGCGATTCGCCGCCCGACTGGGGGTGAGGGCGACCTTCGGCCGTTAGTGCTTCCTGTCGTCGGCCACAGGCGCGACGGATGGCACTGCGACGTCCAGTGGCCCTGCATCGGCAGGGGCGTTGGCGGGGCGGCACTCTCTCGAACACAGGTAACCCGCATGTCGAACTCGTCGATCTCCCCCCTCATTTCCCGGTCCAGGCTGAGCATGGCGATGTCGTTCGCTCTGATGGCGGGACTCTCCACGCTCGATGCGCAGGCAAGCACCTTCCATCTGAACGGCGACACGATCTACTACTCCGGCGGCGTCGAGAGCAGCGATCCCGGGACCTTGGAGCGCATTCTCAGCGCGGCGAACCGGCAGGGACGGACCATCCGCCAGATCGTCTTCCGCAATTCACCCGGTGGTGCTGCCAGCGGTGGGGTTGGCATGGGCGAGGTCATCCGCCGCAATGGCCTGGATACCGTGCTGGACGGTGGCTGCTACTCGGCGTGTGCCGATGCGTTCGTCGCCGGTGTCAATCGTCGGATCACCCGCTTCGCCCTGCCGGTGTATGGCGGTTACGACATGACCGTGCTGGGGATCCATGGCGAAGCCCGGGATGGTGTTCCCACGCCGTACCCGGGCCAGGAGAAGTACATCCAGTACTACCGGGACATGTTTGGTGCCAGGGACTTTGCCGTCATTGAAGGCCGAATCACCCAGGCGCACTACGAACTGACGGAAAGCTCCGGCTTCCTGCGCTACTTCGATCCGGCCACGATGGCCATCGCGACCCGCTTCTGCCCGACCCGCGACACCAGCGAGGACGGTGGCTGCACGGCCTATCCGGAGGTGACGCTGTTCAGTGACAGGGTGGCGACCTCGATGGACTATGCAACGACCAACGATGTCCTGGTCATCGATGGCAAGCGGGTGAGCGGAAACATCAATCCGGCATTCGATCCCGGTCAGTTCTCCTATGTGCGCGAAGTGGACGTGGACAAGGTCGTCGGCGGCGATGCCGTTGGCGTGATCAAGCTCACCGCGGGCGCCCACTGGGCCGCGACGGAAGACAGCGGTGCGTCGATCCTGTGGGTGGACTCGGGAAGGCTGGACATCACAGCGCAGAGCAGCCTGCTTACCGGCAACAGCGTGATAGGACGCAACGGTGCCGTCGATGTCAGGGACGGTCTGCTGAAGGCCGGGAGCACGATCGTGGACGGTTCGCTGGCCCTCGCCTCGACCGGCGAACTGGACAACAGCGATACGCTGCTGGTCCGGCGTGGAGGTGAGGTGGCGATGGCCGGTGGTCGAATCTCCACGGCCGTCGTGACGCTGGATCCAGGGGCCGCACTGAAGG
This sequence comes from Stenotrophomonas sp. GD04145, assembly GCF_029835135.1. NCBI lineage: Bacteria > Pseudomonadati > Pseudomonadota > Gammaproteobacteria > Lysobacterales > Lysobacteraceae > Stenotrophomonas > Stenotrophomonas sp. GD04145. Next base: position 30,567 of record NZ_JAODZG010000016.1, read on the forward strand.
GGCATGGAACCATCGGCGCGACGGCCTATGTCGGGGACCCGGACTATCCCGACTTCCCCTGGAATGTTCCGCAGGTGGCGCGGGTGAGGGTGGCCGGTGGCGATCTTCATCCGCAGGGCGGCCCGTTGACGGTCAACGGCTATGTCAGCTTCGCCTATCCCAATGCCGGCCGGCTGCTGTTCGACATCACCCCGGAGACGCGCCAGGCGGGCCTTGTACTGGACGCATTCGAAGTCCATCGCTGCGACAGCCAGGGCAGCTACTACTATTGCGGAAACGGGGCGGCCACCACGGCGCCGGGCTTCCTGATCGGCGGCACGGTCGGCAAGCTCGCGCTGGATATCGCACCGGGCTACTACCGCCAGGATCTTTCGATCCCGCTGGTACAGGGACGTATCTATGGCAGCAAGGAAGGCAACGAGCTGACCACCGCGCTGTTGAACGACAGTGACAGCGAGTTCGATGCCAGCGTGCCGCAGCTGCAGGCCGGACAGGTCGCCTTCACCCGTGCCGAGCGGCAGGACGGCTCGGGCTACAGTGCCGATCTGACCAGTGCCGACACGGCACAGCGCAGGTTCCATCCGCGCGAGAACTCGCTGCTCACGTTCAATATCGTGCAGACCGGCGACGGCATCTGGGCGGTCGCCAATCCGGCCTTCGATGACGTGTCTCCGTTCGCCAACGTGGCGTCGGGCGCGGGCCTCGGCCAGGCATTGAGGACGGCCGCGTCGCAGCCGGCGTCGGCGCTGGAGCCGCTGCTGGGCGCACTGCAGTTTGCCGACCGCGACGTGGTCGCGCAGCAGGCCGGTGCGCTGCGTGGCGATGCGCACGCCACCCTGCGCCTGGCCGACAACGCCCTGCTGGGCAGCATCGGCAACGTGGTCCAGCAGCATCAGGCGGCGATGCGCAGTGCCGGTGGCGATGCCGATGGCCTGGCCGCGCAGGTCGCGCAGTCGATGTCGGCACAGCCGGGCACGCGCCATGGCACCCTGTTCAACCAGCTGGCAATGCATCTGGTCGAGCCGACGGCAGCAGGTGCGGGGGCCAATGGCGATGGCCAGCGTGGCCACGGACTGTGGGCACGTGGCTTTGCCAGCCATGGCCGCATCGATGCCGATGCCGGCGTGGCCGGGATGAGCCATACCGTGGGCGGCATCGTGGTCGGTGCCGATGCGCGCCTGGCCGATGACCGTGTCGGCCTGGGCGTAAGCGTGGCGGCCGCGGACATGTCGACCAAGGCCCGTGGCGCCTCCAGCTTCACCGGCGACGTGCGTGCGCTGGATGTGGGCGGTTACCTGGACGCGATCTACGCACGCGGCTACCTGTCCGCGGCGGTGCGCTACACCGACCTGCGCCACGACACCCGGCGCAGCATCGCCGGCATCGAGGGCCTGCAGGACCCGCTGCGTGCGAAGTACAGCAACGATGCGATCTCCGCGCGGGTGGAACATGCGTTCTCCTTCACCAGCGGCAAGGGCGTGGTGATCCAGCCGCTGCTGCCGGTGGTGGACTATGCGCGCACCTCCGCGACGCGGTTCAACGAAGGGCAGGGCGTGGCGGCGCTGGCCGGGCGTGGCGGCAGCCTGGAGAGCATCCGGGTCGGTGCAGGCCTGCAGCTGTTCAAGACCTTCGAGGGCAACAACGGCGAGCGCATCACCCCGCGGGCGCGGGTGGTGTGGCAGAAGGAGCTGGGCGATACGCAGGCCCGCTACAGCACCGGCTTTGCGGCGGCGCCGGATCTGGTGTTCGGCAGCAACAGCCAGACGGTGGGCGAGCAGGTGCTGAGCTGGAACCTGGGTGTGACCAGCCGGGCCAGCGAGCGGCTGTCGGTGATGGTCGACTATGTGGGCGAGCGCCGCGACGGCCAGCTGCAGAACGGCGTGCAGCTGGGGCTGGGTTACCGGTTCTGAGTGGCCGGCGGCACCGGTGATGTCCGCATCGCCGGTGCCGCTGGCGCCACCCTGCAATCCTGACCGATGAAGTGGTCAGAGAGACCATCCGATGCACCCTCGACGTACCGCTGAGCCAGCGGGACGCTTTCCTCTGCTCTGAATGCTGCCGGCCCCGGTGTCCAAGGGCGCATGTCGCTTCCCGATGGATTATGGTGAAGCTTCTGGAAGCGCTGTCCCAGATGCGAAGGGGCGGCGATTGGATCATTCGTCCAGAGGATTTCCTCGCCGGTTGGACACAAGGGCGCGGCACTCAAGCGAAATTCAGACGGCGACAGGGGGCAGGATGAACGATGCATCGGGGCAGACAGGACGGAAGTCATTCTGGTCGAGGTTCGGACGGTACGTGCTGGGATTGGGGTCGATAGTGGTGGCAGTGGGCACCAGTCTTTTTCTTGCCGAGGTGAGGGCATGGACATGCCTGGATGCTCCCAAGGCCGATGAGCTGCGGTATCCGGAGGCCAAAGGCAGTGTCTCCTACCGTGAGCTGGCATCGCAGTCGCTGCAGCCCTCCTTCGACGGAAGGGAAGTAACGTTCAATGCGAAGGCATACGGTGAGTATGATCGGACTGCATATACCGCCTATATGACCCCTGCACGCAGGAGCAGTTCAATCGCGTACGTCGTGGGGACGGACGAGAAGGTGCAGGAGGGACCGTTCGGACGCGAGATGCCGAAGGTGGCGGTCCTGCTCTCGCCGGAACTGTCCAAGCAATGGAGTGCGCTCGCCAATGGCAGTGGCGTGCGGATAGATGGCCACGCGGAGTTTCTGCATGACGCACCTCCCGGGTCTGACATGGCCAGAGGGCAGGAATCCATGCGCAGGCTCGGGCAGGACCCGTCAGTGATGCGGGTTCCGGAGTTTGCCGACTTCTGGGTAGTGGCGACCAGGATCACCCCTTTGAAGGCGCTGAACGACCCGCGGGATCGCCTCATGTGCAGGTGGCGCACTTTCGAGACCTAATCGGCACGCGGCGCAATGTCGTGCATGCCGGGTGCTGCAACTGCTGCCTGCCCAGCGACTGGGCAAGCAACCCCCGTCCGCAGTCTGAACACGTTCATTCGACTTTGCCGAACGAGGGATTCCGGCGTGGCGACACCTGCGGCTGCGATGCTCCGCGCCCCACTGCGCGCACGGTGCGACAACGTGTCGCAGCCAGAATGGGGCCTTTCCTGCGGAGGATCATTGTCAATGCCTTTCTTAAATGGTGGGTGACGGCCTAAAATTGCAAGGCTGACTCGACCCCACCTCCCTGCCTGTCTCCGGACGGGTGGGACCGGCTTTGGCCGGAGCGGGCAGGACGGGGAACGGCATTCCCTCGCAATTGGATCGACCGATGATTCCGTTGAAAACCCTTGGGCGCTGGTTGCGCCCGGGCCTGCTGCTCGCAGTGCTGGTGATGCTCACCGGCTGCGATGCCGTGGCCATCCTCAGTCCGAAGGGCCAGATCGGCCAGGATGAGAAGACCCTGCTGATCACGGCCACCGTGCTCATGCTGCTGGTCGTCATCCCGGTCATCATCATGACCCTGACCTTCGCGTGGAAGTACCGCGCTTCCAACACCAAGGCCCGTTACGAGCCGAAGTGGTCGCACTCGACGGCGATCGAGGTGGTGGTGTGGTCGATCCCCTGCATGATCGTGCTGGTGCTGGCTGTGCTGACCTGGCGCTCCTCGCACGCGCTGGATCCGTACAAGCCGCTGGAATCGGACGTCAAGCCGGTCACCATCGAGGCGATCTCGCTGGACTGGAAGTGGCTGTTCATCTATCCGGAAGAGAAGATCGCGGTCGTCAACGAGATCAAGTTCCCGGTCAACACCCCGCTGAACTTCAAGATCACCTCCGACACGGTGATGAATGCCTTCTTCATCCCGCACCTGGGCAGCATGATCTATTCGATGGCGGCGATGGAGACCAAGCTCCACCTGATCGCCAACGAAACCGGTGAATTCCCGGGCATGTCCTCGCACTACAGCGGTGCGGGCTTCGCCAAGATGCACTTCACTGCCTATTCGGTCACCGATGCCGAGTACCGCCAGTGGCTGGACCAGGTCCGCGCCGGTGAGCAGACGCTGGACAAGGCCTCGTTCAAGGCCCTGGGTGAAGCGCGCAATGCCGAGTGGTATCCGGTGACCTACTACGGCCGGTCCGAGGAGGGCCTGTTCGACTGGGTCATCGCCAAGCACATGGGCGACAACAAGCACTACGGCATGAAGCACGCCCATGCGGGCGCCGCTGCCGCCGATGCTGCCAGCCATGAAGGGCACGAAGGCCACGCCCCGAGCGAAGAGCACAAGTCCAAGGAGTCCGGGGAAAACCTGGATGCCACTGAACACGAGCACGCCGGCCACGCCGGTCATGCGGGCTCGGGAGAATGAACATGCTGGGAAAACTCTCTCTTGAGTCGATCCCCCACGATCCGATCGTGCTGACCACACTGGTCGGTGCGGTGCTGGGTGGCCTGGGCGTCGTCGCCCTGATCACCAAGTTCAAGCTGTGGGGCTATCTGTGGAAGGAGTGGTTCACCTCGGTGGATCACAAGAAGATCGGCGTGATGTACCTCATCGTCGCCTTCGTCATGCTGCTGCGCGGTTTCTCCGACGCGATCATGATGCGCACCCAGCAGGCCATCGCCGTCGGTGGCTCCGAGGGTTACCTGCCGCCGCACCACTACGACCAGATCTTCACCGCCCACGGCGTGATCATGATCTTCTTCGTGGCGATGCCGTTGATCACCGGCCTGATGAATCTGGCCGTGCCGCTGCAGATCGGTGCGCGCGACGTCGCGTTCCCGTTCGTCAACTCGCTCAGCTTCTGGCTGTTCGTCGCCGGTGCGGTGCTGATCATGCTGTCGCTGTGGATCGGTGAGTTCGCCGCCACCGGCTGGCTGGCATTCCCGCCCTTGTCGGGGATCGAATACAGTCCAAGCGTAGGCATGGACTACTACATCTGGGGTCTACAGGTGGCGGGTCTGGGTACCACGCTGAGTGGTATCAACTTCTTCATCACCATCCTCAAGATGCGCACGCCGAGCATGAAGCTGATGCAGATGCCGGTGTTCACCTGGACTGCCCTGGTGACCAACGTGCTGATCGTCGCTGCCTTCCCGGTGCTGACCATCACCCTGGTGCTGCTGACCCTGGACCGTTACCTGGGTACGCACTTCTTCACCAATGACGGTGGCGGCAACGCCATGCTGTACATCAACCTGATCTGGATCTGGGGCCACCCGGAGGTGTACATCCTGGTCCTGCCGGCGTTCGGCGTGTTCTCGGAAGTGATCGCCACGTATTCGCGCAAGGCCCTGTTCGGTTACAAGGGCATGGTCTACGCCACCGCCTGTATCGGCGTGCTGTCGTTCATCGTGTGGCTGCACCACTTCTTCACCATGGGTTCGGGTGCCAACGTCAATGCCTTCTTCGGCATCACGACGATGATCATCTCCATTCCCACGGGCGTGAAGATCTTCAACTGGCTGTTCACCATGTTCCGCGGCCGCGTGCAGTTCACCACGCCGGTGCTGTGGACGATCGGCTTCATGGTCACCTTCACCATCGGCGGCATGACCGGCGTGATGCTGGCCATCCCGGCCATCGATTTCGTGCTGCACAACAGCCTGTTCCTGATCGCGCACTTCCATAACGTGATCATCGGCGGCGTGGTGTTCGGCATGTTCGCGGGCATCACCTACTGGTGGCCGAAGATGTTCGGCTTCCGCCTCAACGAGTTCTGGGGCAAGTGCGCGTTCTGGTGCTGGTTCATCGGCTTCTACGTGACCTTCATGCCGATGTACGTGCTGGGCTTCATGGGCATGACCCGTCGCCTGCAGAGCACGGTCAATCCGGCCTATGAGCCGCTGCTGCTGGTTGCTGCTGCAGGTGCCTTCATCGTCGGTGCCGGCATCCTGTGCCAGATCATCCAGGTGGCCGTGTCGATCCGCGACCGCAAGAAGACCGTCGACCTGACCGGCGATCCGTGGGATGCCCGTACGCTGGAGTGGGAAACCTCTTCGCCGCCGGCGTTCTACAACTTCGCCACGCTGCCGGACGTCACCGAGCTGGACGATTTCTGGGAGCGCAAGCAGCGCGGTGAGGCCTGGCCGAAGCCGGCGAAGTACACCGACATCCACATGCCGCGCAATACCGGCACGGGTGTTGTCATCGGTGCCTTCAGCCTGGTGTTCGGCTTCGCGATGATCTGGCACATCTGGTGGCTGGCCATCGTCGGCTTCGTCGGCATGATCGCCACGTTCATCTACCGCACCTTCGACCAGGACGTGGACTACTGGGTCCCGGCCGCCGAGGTGGAACGCATCGAGAACGAACACCGCAAGCACCTGGAAGCCCAGGGCCTGGTGAAGTCGGAGCTGAAGGCATGAGCACCAATACCTCGACCCTGAGCCACGGGCACGCCGCGCATGCGGCGGCCCATGGCCATGACGACCACGAGCACCACGACACCGGCGGCAACACCGTCTTCGGTTTCTGGGTGTACCTGATGAGCGACTGCCTCATCTTCGCGTCGCTGTTCGCCACCTATGTGGTGCTGGCCGGCGGCACCGATGGTGGCCCCGGTCCGAAGGACCTGTTCGAACTGTCGTTCGTGGCCTGGGAAACCGCGCTGCTGCTGACCTCCTCGCTGACCTTCGGTCTGGGCATGATCGCCCTGCACCGCAAGCAGGTGGGCCAGATGTACCTGTGGCTGGCAATTACCTGGCTGCTGGGCTTCGGCTTCATGTGCATGGAAGTGTGGGAATTCCAGCACCTGATCCACCAGGGCTATGGTCCGGACCGCAGTGCCTTCCTGTCGGCGTTCTTCGCCCTGGTCGGTACCCACGGCCTGCACGTCAGCGCCGGCCTGCTGTGGCTGCTGGTGATGTTCGTGCAGCTGAAGAAGTACGGCCTGACCCCGACCAACAAGACCCGCATGGCGTGCCTGAGCCTGTTCTGGCACTTCCTGGACCTGATCTGGATCGGCGTGTTCTCCGTCGTCTACCTCAATGGAGCGCTGTAATGGCACATGACAACCACGCACACGATCATGGCACCGGTGGCGAAAGCCACGGCAGCGTGAAGTCGTACCTGATCGGCTTCGTGCTGGCAGTGGTGCTGACCGTCATCCCGTTCTGGATGGTGATGTCGGGCGACTTCTCCCGCACCGTCAACGGTGTGGTGATCGCGATCACTGCCGTGCTGCAGATGCTGGTCCACCTGGTGTTCTTCCTGCACCTGGACCGCTCCTCGGAGAGCCGCTGGAACGTCAACGCTGCTGCCTTCACCATCGTGGTGATCGGCATCATCGTGGTCGGCACCCTGTGGGTCATGCACAACATGAACGTGCATATGATGCACTGACGTCCCCGCGACGTTGCCACGCAGAAAGGCCGCCCCCCGGGCGGCCTTTCTGTTGTCGGGTGGATGGGGTCGGACCCCATGTCGCAGGCGAGGGCTCCGACCTCGCACGCCGGGCCTCACCCCACCTTGCGCAGGAACTCCTCGGCATCCATCGGCCGACCCAGGTGGTAGCCCTGCAGCTGGTCGCAGCCCAGTTCGCTCAGGTACTCGCGCTGGGCCTGGGTCTCCACGCCCTCGGCCACCACCTGCAACTGCAGCGTACGGCCCAGGGCGATGATCGAGGAGACGATCGCGGCGTCTTCGGCATTGCGTTCCAGGTCGTGCACGAAGGCCCGGTCGATCTTCAGCTCGGTGGCCGGCATGCGCTTGAGGTAGAGCAGGCTGGAATAGCCGGTGCCGAAATCGTCGATGGCGATGTGCACGCCCATCGCGGTGAGATCGTTGAGAATCGCCAGGCTCGCGTCGACATTCTTCATCGCAGTCGTTTCGGTGATCTCAAGCGTCAGCAGAGGCGGATCGATGGCGTGTCGTTCCAGCGCCGCACGCACGCTGGCCAGCAGCGTTGGCGAGGCGAACTGCAGGGGAGACAGGTTGACCGCCATCGTCCAGCCGCGATGGCCGGCATCATGCCACGCACGCAGCTGGGCGCAGGCGCGATCCAGCACCCAGTCACCGATCGGGAGGATCAGCCCGCTGCGCTCGGCGATCGGGATGAACACGTCCGGTGCCAGCAGGCCCAGTTCCGGGTGCTGCCAGCGCAGCAGCGCTTCGGCGCCGCTGGCGGGGGCATCGGCGGCGGGAAATTTCGGCTGGTAGTGCAGCACCAGTTCGTCCCGGGCGATGGCCTTGCGCAGATCCTGCAGCAGCCGCAGCTGGCGGTTTGCACTGAGCTGCATCGAGGGGGTGAAGAACGTGTAGCCGTTCCGGCCGGTGTCCTTGGTGTGGTACATGGCTGCATCGGCGTGGGCCATCAGCTCGCGTTCGTTGCCGGCGTCATCCGGGTACAGGGCGATGCCGAGGCTGGCGCTGACCTGCAGCTCTGCCGCGTCGAGAATGAAAGGCTCGCTGGCCGCGGCGATGATGCGCTCTGCGACCACCACGGCGTCATCCGGCATGTCGATCGCCAGCACGATCACGAATTCGTCCCCGCCCAGGCGCGCGAAGGTGTCCTGCGGTCGCAGCAGGCCGCCGATGCGTTGCGCGACGGCGACCAGCAGGCGATCACCCAGTTGATGACCGTAGGCGTCGTTGACCGCCTTGAATCCGTCAAGATCGCAGAACATCACGGCCACCGCGTGCTGGTGCCGGCAGGCCTTCTCGATGGCCTGTTCGATGCGGTCCTGCAGCAGCATGCGGTTGGGCAGCTGGGTCAGCGGGTCGTGCAGCGCGGCCTGGATCAGCCGGTTGTTGGCGTGCGCGAGCGAATCGGCCAGCAGCCCGGTGCGGACCCGCATCTGGCGATCGAACAGGGAGGCCACCAGCGCGATGCCAAGCGTCGCCACGGTGGTGACGATGACCAGTACCGCCAGCCAGCGGGCATCGATGCCGCCGTTGACCACGGCACCGCAGATGCTGCCGTCCGCGAAGCGTGCGGCCGCCATGCCGGTGTAATGCATGCCGACGATGGCCAGCCCCATCACCAGCGAGGCGAGCAGGCGCAGGCGCAGCGTGTTGCGCTGCTCGGTGCGCAGGCGGAAGGCGATCCACAGCGCAGCGCCGGCTGCGCCGATGGCCACCACGATCGATGTCGCGAACCATCCTGGGTGGTAGTCGATGCCAGGCTGCATGCGCATGGCGGCCATGCCCAGGTAATGCATGGCGGCGATGCCGGTGCCCATCAGCACCGCACCGGCCAGCAGCCGCCGTCGCGGCAGGCTGGGGCGGGAGACCAGCCACAGCGCATAGGCCGATGCGCCGATCGACACGGCCAGGGAGTAGAGGGTGATGGCCAGGTCGTAACCGAGCGGGATCGGCAGGTCGAACGCCAGCATGCCGATGAAGTGCATCGACCAGATGCCCAGACCCATCGCGGCGGCGCCTCCAGCCAGCCACCAGCGGGCGACGCGTCCCTGCGCGCTGGCGACACGCCCGGCCATGTCCAGGGCCGTGTACGAAGCAAGAATGGCCACCAGCAGAGAGATGGCGACCAGGCTCTGACTGTAACTGCCAGTCATGTTGAATCCAGTGGGAAAGGGAGGGGCGCCCGCAAGGCGCACGCCCGCGACCCCTATCGGCGCAGGTGGGCGGTACTTGAGCGGTCGCAGCACCTGCGACCGGGCTCGGCTATCCTGCCACGCCCGTCCCCGCCGCAGGAAATTCCCAGATGGCAAAAGCCCGCACCGCCTACGTCTGCAATGAATGCGGCGCCGAGTACAGCAAATGGCAGGGCCAGTGCACCGAGTGCAATGCCTGGAATTCGCTGTCGGAAATCGTCCTGGAAAGCGCGGCGGCGGCCAAGGCGCCGGCATCGCGGCGGGCCGGCTGGGCGGGCAAGGTCGATCCGCCGAAGATCACCGCCCTGAAGGACGTGGAGCAGACCGAGCATCGCCGGGTCAGCACCGGCATCGGCGAGTTCGACCGCGTGCTCGGCGGCGGCCTGGTGGAGGGGGCGGTGGTGCTGGTCGGCGGCGATCCCGGCATCGGCAAGTCAACCCTGCTGCTGCAGGCGGTCGCCAGGATGGCGGCCGAGCTGCCGGTGCTCTACGTCACCGGCGAGGAGTCTTTGGCCCAGGTGGCCGGTCGCGCGCATCGGTTGGAACTGCCCCTGGATGGCGTCAACGCGCTCGCTGAAACCGGCGTCGAGTCGATCCTCCAGCACGCGGCCAAGGCCGGCCCGCGCCTGATCGTGGCCGACTCGGTGCAGACGCTGTGGACGGAAAGCCTGACCGCCGCACCGGGGTCGGTCAGCCAGGTGCGCGAGAGTGCCGCACGGCTGGTGCGTTTCGCCAAGGAAACCGGCACCGCCGTGTTCCTGGTCGGCCACGTCACCAAGGAAGGTGGCATCGCCGGCCCGCGTGTGCTGGAACACATGGTCGATGCGGTGCTGTACTTCGAAGGCGAAAGCGGCAGTCGCTTCCGGCTGCTGCGTGCGTTCAAGAACCGTTTCGGCGCGGTCAACGAGCTGGGCGTGTTCGCCATGGGCGACAAGGGCCTGAAGGAGGTCTCCAATCCGTCGGCCATCTTCCTGTCCGGTGGAAGTACGCACCAGCCCGGCAGCTGCGTGATGGTGACCCGTGAAGGAACCCGTCCGCTGCTGGTGGAGGTACAGGCGCTGGTCGACGCGTCGCCGCTGTCGAACCCGCGCCGTGTCGCTGTAGGCCTGGAGCAGAACCGTCTGGCCATGCTGCTGGCGGTGCTGCACCGGCACGGCGGTGTGCTGGTGGGCGATCAGGATGTGTTCGTCAATGTCGTCGGCGGCATCCGCGTGCAGGAGACGGCCGCCGACCTCCCGGTGCTGCTGGCGGTACTGTCGTCGCTGCAGGACCGGCCGTTGGCCGAGAAGACCATCGCTTTCGGCGAAGTGGGCCTGTCCGGCGAGATCCGCCCGGTGCCCAATGGTGAGGACCGGCTGCGCGAGGCGGCCACCCATGGTTTCAGACGTGCGATCGTGCCGAAGGCCAATGCGCCCAAGGGCGGCTCGGTCAAGGGCATGGAGGTGATCGCCGTGGAGCGCCTGTCCGAGGCGATCGACGCGGCGTGATTGCATCGGAGGCGCGCCGGCGGCCGCAATTCTGTTGAGCCGGGCCACGCGCGCCTGCTTCCCCAGCAAAGGACCCCGGGCATGCGTCGATGCTACAGCCGCCCGATGCGGCAACGGTCAGCCTCCCTGTGCTAGTTTTTCCCGCTCGACGAAGGCGCCCTGTGGCGCCTTTCCGTGCCCAGGAGTAAACGATTACATGCAGGACCCCGCGCTTACCGCCCCCGCCGCCGAAATCCGCCGTGCGGGCGTCGACCTCAATGGACTGATGACGGTGCTGGGCAAGCACCTGTACTCCACGCCGATGGTGGCCCTGCGCGAGCTGGTGCAGAACGCGCATGACTCGATCATCCGCCGTCGCATCGAGCAGCCGGGCAGGGACGTGCCTTCCCGGATCTCCGTCCAGGTCGACGCCACCGCCGGCGTGCTGCGCATCAGCGATACCGGGGCGGGCCTGACCCGCCAGGAGATCCACGATTACCTGGCGACCGTCGGTGTCGGCTACACCCGTGGCCTGCGCCAGGGCGGCGCCGACGAGGATGGCCTGATCGGCATGTTCGGTCTCGGCTTCCTGTCCGCCTTCGTGCTGGCGCGTCGGGTCAGCGTTCGCACCACCTCCTACCAGACGCCGGAACTCGGCCATCTGTACGTGTCCAGCAATGCCGAGCAGTACACGGTCAGCGAAGTGCCCGCACGCGAGATCGGAACCGAAGTGGAGCTGGAACTGCACCCCGACTTCCTGCCGCTGGCCAACGAAGCACGCCTGCACGAGGTGCTGGGGCGGTACTGCGCGCTGCTGTCCGAACCAATCTTCATCGGTGCCGCCACCTCGGCGATCAATCCGGAGCCGCCGCCGTGGCGGGCGCAGGGCGAGGTCGCGTTGCACCCGGTGCAGGCGCGCCGGCAGTCCCTGCAGTTCGCCGCGCGTTTCGAGCATGACTTCGAGCCCATCGTCACCCTGCCGCTGCGCGCCGATGGCGTCAGCGACGCCACGGGCCTGTTGTGGGTGCAGGATGGCGCCACCTATGGCACCAGTGACAACCGCAATCTGTCAGTGTTCGTGCGCGGCATGCTGCTGGACGACGATGCACGTGACCTGCTCCCGCCCTGGGCCGGCTTCATCGGTGGCGTGATCGAGTCCTCGCGGCTGACGCCCACCGCCAGTCGTGAGGATCTGCAGCGCGATGATCATTACCGCGCCGTGCAGCATGCCCTGCTGGAGGCGTTGATCGATGGCCTGGCCGAGGTCGCACGGCAGCAGCCTGAAGCCTGGCGCCGGGTGCTGGCCCGCCACAACGAAGCGCTGCTGGGCGCGGCGCTGTGTGATGACCGCCTGTTCGAACTGCTGGTGGAGCACGTGCGCGTGCCGACCTCGCAGGGCGATCTGCCGGCCAGCGCGCTGCCGGCACGCGGCGCCGTGCATGTGATCCTCGACAACGGTGGCGGTTTCGAAGAGATGCTGTTCCGCGCGATGGGGGTGCCGGTCGCGCATGGCCATCGTTATGCGGTGGTTCCGTTCCTGCGTCGCTGGGCCCAGGCCAAGGGCCTGCGTCTGGTGGAACTGGGCACCGAGCAGGGCAACCGCGCACTGTTCCGTACCGATGACAGCCTCGATGAGGGGCAGCTGGCCTGGCTGCGTGAGCAGTTGGGGGATGGTGAGCAGCTGCTGCCGGCGCGCTTCAGTCCGGAGGCACTGCCGGTGGTGGTGGTGCCCGACCGCGAGGCCGAACTGAAGCAGCGGCTGGAGGACGACGAGAACGACAAGCGTGTGTCGATGGCCGCGCTGCGGCTGGCCCGCCAGTTCACTGCACGCATCGAATCGCGTGCACCGTCGCGGCTGTATCTCAACCTCGACAACACCGCGGTGCAGGCGCTGCTGCGCGCACAGCGCGAAGGCCACCCGCAGGCCGAAGCGGCTGCACGCCTGCTGCGCTCCCTGAAGATCATCGTCGCCGCGCAGGGCAGGCCCCTGGCGCGGACGACGGCAACCGCAGGCCCCGACCTCAATGGAGCCTTCACCGACATCGCGGGCGCGCTGCAGCAGATGCTGCGCTGACGCCCGCTCTCATCCAGCCTTCGCTAGACAGGAGCACGTAATCCCCTCATGGACATCTGGAACTGGGTAGAAAAACTGCAGGGCGACCTGCGCCAGGCCGGGCAGGCGCAGAACGCGCACCTGCTGAACCGCCTTGCAGACGACGTCAGCGAGCTGCAGGTCGACCGCGTCGATGCGCTGTTGCCCGAGGCGCGTGCGCTGGGCAAGGCGCTGGACAATCCCTGGGTCGATGTCTACGTCGGCCACTGGGCGCTGCGCAACCGCGTGGGCAACCGCGTCGAAGGTGAAAGTGCACTGGGCGAGGCGGTCGCGCTGTTCGAGCGTGCGCATCGCGAGGACACCCTGGAGTGCCCGCAGTCGATCTGCGTGACCCAGGATCTGGCCGCCTGCTACGGCAACATCGACGGCCCCGGCTGGGTGCCCGAACGGGTCGAGGTCTGCGACGAGACCCTGGCACGCATCGATCCGAGCTGGGCCTGCTTCCAGTGCCTGAGCTGCGAGAAGGCGGACGCGCTGCTGGACGACGGTCGGGGCCAGGAGGCGCTGGATTACCTGCAGGCACAGGCCGACGCGATCGAGGCCTGCGGCAAGGAGGTGTTCGACAGCTTCCCGGAGATGCAGATCAAGATCCTTCTGGGCCTGGGCCGCGCTGAGGAAGCGCTGGCACTGATCGAAAAGCGGGAGGCCGAGGTGGTCGCTTCGGGCGAGTATGAGCCGGCCAACTGCACCGTGCCGCGCCGCCTGTCCAAGGCCTGGGCGCTGGCACAGCTGGGCCGCGACGAAGAAGCGCTGCAGCAGATGGTGCCGTGGAGCGAGCTGACGCCGAACTACTGGCGACTGTGGGCGAACACCGCCGCCGCGTTGTGCCGGCGCGATCCGGCGCGCAACACCTGGGACCTGGGTACGCGCTTCAACACCATCATCGAACATTTCGCCCGCGTCGGTTCGCACCGGCTGTTGATCGAGGTGGCTGCACTCAGCCTGGAGCTGGCGCTGCAGCGGGGCGCGCGCTGGGTGGCGCAGCGGCAGCTGGGCCTGGCCCGTGCCCACCTTCCGCAGCTGCGCCAGGACCGCGGCGCGTCCGCGCTGGTGGCCGCCCTGGCTGCACGCGTGGAAAGCCTGCCGGAGGTCGCGCCGTTGCCGGTGCCGGCCACGGAGCTGCTGGCGTGGCTGGAAGCGCGCGGGGAGCAGAACCACTCGCGCGATCCCGAGCAGGAGGCGCAATGGTTGCTGCAGGCCCACGCACAGTGTCCCGATGATGAGCCGTTGGCCGACACGGCGGCTTCGGCGCTCAATGCCTGCGGCGCGCAGGCCGAAGCACGCGCACTGCTGTGGGACTTCGTGGCGGCGCATCCGCAGCACGATGGTGCCGCGGCCTACACGCTGATGCGGTGGCTGGCCGAACAGGGCGATGACGCCGGCCTGCGCCGGTTGGCGGATGTCTTCCGCGACAGCGTGCCGGTGTTCGCCCACTGGTGCGAGGTGCAGCGCGCGCGCCGGGTGTCCGACTGGCCGGCGTTGGAGCTGGCCGCAAAGGCACTGCTGGAGCTGTCGCCGGGATCGCATGGCGCGCGTGGCACGCTGGCCCGCATGTACATGGAGACCGGACGCTTCAGCGATGCCCAGGCCTGCTACGCGCAGCTGATCGAACTGCTGGAGGAGCCCAATGCCGCGCATTGGGACCACATGAGTGCCGCCAGCGCCGCGCATGACTGGGACGCTGTGCGGCGGTCGGCGGCGGCGATCGGCATGGAACTGTCCAGCACCGAGGGTGTGGTCGAAGAGCCGTGGGGCTGGGTGATCATCCGCAGCGAGGAAGAGGGCGAGCCGATGGAGTACTACGCCCGGCGCAGTGGCCCGGTGACCGCCCGCATCGTCGAGAACGCGCCGGCCAACCGCGCCCAGCAGGTGGGTGACTGGGTGGTGTTCGACGCGGCGCTGGTGCATCCGGCACCGGAAGACGAGGAGGCACGCGAGCACTTCATCCCGACCTACGCACAGGTGCATGTGCTGGAGCGTGGCGGCTTCGCCCGCAGCTGGCTGATCGACGGCGCCCATCCGGGTGAGGACGCCTGGAATGCCCTGGTCGAGGCGGTTGAGGCGCAGGGCTGGAAAATCTGGGCCCACAGCCGTCCCGACTACACCGTGACCGACCCGGAGGCCGAGGATGGCACGCTGCCGGGGCTGCTGTTCACCATCGCCCAGCCTCAGGATCACGCACCGCTCGCGCTGCACCGGTTCCTGCAGCAGGCCACCGCCGGCTGGGCACATCCGCTGTGCTGGCTGCGCCTGGCCGAAGCCTGCGACCAGGATCGCCAGCCGCATCTGGACGTGATCGAGCGGTACGGCCTGTAGGCACGCCTCGCTCGCCGGGCATGGCCCGGCGCCACTGCTCTGCGCCGCCGGGCGATGCCCGGCGGACCTGTCATCCGATCAACGGGAGTGTCCGAACACCAGCTCGATCGCGAACTGGCTGCCGAAGAAGGCCAGCAGCAGCAACAGCATGGCCGTCAATGTCCAGTGCACCGCCTTCACCCCGCGCCAGCCGTAGCGGCGGCGGCCGATCAGCAGCACGCCGAAAACGATCCACGACAGCACGCTCAGTACGGTCTTGTGCACCAGCTTCTGTGCAAGCAGGTCATCGACGAACAGGACGCCGGTGACCAGGGTCAGCGTGAGCAGGGCGAAGCCCACCGCGATGACCCGGAACAGCAGCGCTTCCAGATCGGCCAGCGGGGGCAGGGCGCGCAGCCAGGGGCGGAATTCGCGGCGGCGCAGGGCGCGTTCCTGCAGCCACAGCATGATCGCCAGCAATGCCGCGATGCTCAGCGTGGCGTAGGCCAGCAGGGCCAGCCAGGCATGGCTGGCCAACCGCCAGCCCAGCACCTTGCTCGGCTCGTGGCCATAGCCGTGATAGGCCAGCAGCAACAGTGCCGCGAGCGGAAACACCACCACGCCCAGCGCGGACATGCGGCCGCGTGCGCCCACCAGCGACGTCAGCCAGGCCATGCCCAGGCCGACCAGCGACAGCGCCGCGAAGAAATGCATGTCCGGCCCGCCGTTCGTGCGCATCGCCACCATCACGTGATAGCCGCCATGCAGCACGATGGCTGGCAGCGCCGGCCACAGCCAGGCGGGCGAACCTACGGCACCATCGCGGCCGAGCGCGCGCACCAGCAGGACGCTGGCGGCCAGGTAGAGCAGGACGGCGATGAGAACGATTGTCATCGTGGCAGTTTCGCATACCCCCGGGGTGCTGGCGACGGCCGCCGTGTCGCAGCCCGGGAGCAGAGGCGGACCGGCTATACTGTGTGCCTTATTGTCCCCCGTTTTCAGACAGGTCGCACCGCATGTTCGAGTCCCTGACCCAGCGCCTTTCCGGCACCATCGAGCGCCTGCGCGGCCGTGGCCGCCTGACCGAGGAGAACATCCGCGAGGCCACCCGCGAGGTCCGCATCGCGCTGCTCGAGGCCGATGTCGCGCTGCCGGTGGTACAGGCGCTGATCGAGCGCATCAAGGTGCGCGCCGTTGGCCAGGAAGTGTTGAAGTCGCTGACCCCCGGCCAGGCGCTGATCAAGGTCGTCCGCGACGAGCTGACCGCGGTGATGGGCGCTGAAGCCAGCGACCTGAACCTCAACGTGCCGGCGCCGGCCATCATCCTGATGGCGGGCCTGCAGGGCGCCGGCAAGACCACGACCGTGGGCAAGCTGGCCAAGCACCTGAAGGAAAAGCGCAAGAAGAAGGTGATGGTGGTCTCGGCCGACGTCTACCGTCCGGCGGCGATCGAGCAGCTGAAGACCCTGGCCGAACAGGTCGGCGTGCTGTTCTTCCCGTCCAGCGCCGACCAGAAGCCGGAAGCCATCGTCCGCGCCGCCATCGACGATGCGCGCAAGTCGTTCGTCGACGTGCTGCTGGTCGATACCGCCGGCCGCCTGGCCATCGACGAAGCGATGATGGCCGAGATCAAGGCCCTGCACGCAGCGGTCAACCCGGCCGAGACCCTGTTCGTGGTCGATGCCATGACCGGCCAGGACGCGGCCAACACCGCCAAGGCCTTCGGTGATGCGCTGCCGCTGACCGGCGTGGTGCTGACCAAGACCGATGGTGACGCCCGTGGCGGTGCCGCGCTGAGCGTGCGCTACATCACCGGCAAGCCGATCAAGTTCGTCGGTGTCAGCGAAAAGCCGGACGGCCTGGATGTGTTCCATCCGGACCGCATCGCCAGCCGCATCCTGGACATGGGCGATGTGCTGTCGCTGGTCGAGCAGGTCGAGCAGCAGGTCGACAAGGACAAGGCGGCCAAGCTGGCCGAGAAGGTCGCCAAGGGCAAGAAGTTCGACCTGAACGACATGCGCGACCAGCTGGAGCAGATGCAGAACATGGGCGGCATCGGCGGGCTGATGGACAAGCTGCCGGGCCTGGGCAACATCCCGGACCACCTCAAGCAGCAGGTCAGCCAGGGCAAGGAAGTGCCACGCATGATCGCCATCATCAGTTCGATGACCAAGAAGGAACGGCGCAATCCGAACCTGCTCAACGGCTCGCGCCGCGCGCGCATCGCCAAGGGCTCGGGCGTGACTCCGGCCGACGTCAACAAGCTCATGAAGCAGTACATGCAGATGGAAAAGATGATGAGCAAGATGGCCGGCGGCGGCATGAAGGGCATGATGCGCAGCATGAAGGGCATGATGGGCGCCATGGGTGGCCGCGGCATGCCGTTCCGTTGATCAACATCGGGGGCGGAACCTGTTCGGATCCGACCCCGCCTGCAACGACTGGCGTATGCTGGGCGGCGACCTCTCCCGCAGGTATGTCGCGTGAACGCATCGCCGATTCTTGAACGCGCCGACGCCTTCTGTCGGCGTTTTTCATTGCAGCTTCCGATCCTCCTCGCCCCCATGGCCGGTGCCTGTCCGGTGCCGTTGTCGGCGGCGCTGGCCAATGCTGGCAGCATGGGCGCAATGGGCGCGGTGCTCTCCTCGGCCGCGGATATCGGGCGGTGGATGGATGAGTTCCGGGCCATCTCCACCGGCCCGGCGCAGGTGAACCTGTGGTTGCCGGACCCGGCGCCGACGCGCGACGTGGTCGCCGAATCCGCCAGCCGTGCCTTCCTCGCGCAGTGGGGACCGGAGGTGCCGGCCAGTGCGGCCGATGCCACGCCAGCCGATTTCGAGGACCAGTTCGCTGCGTTGCTGGCCGCGCGCCCGGCGGTGGCCTCGACCATCATGGGCGTGCTTTCCCCCGCGCATGTGCAGCGGTTGAAGGACGCCGGCATTGCCTGGATCGCCTGTGCCACCACGCTGGCCGAAGCGCGGGCCGCACAGGACGCCGGGGCCGATGCGGTGGTGGCACAGGGGGCTGAAGCCGGTGGCCATCGCGGGGCCTTCGATCCGGCGCTGGCCGAACGCCAGCTGGTCGGCCTGTTCGCACTGCTGCCGCGGCTGGCGGACCATCTTCGAATTCCGGTGATCGCGGCCGGTGGCATCGCCGACGGGCGTGGCATCGCCGCGGCATTGACGCTGGGTGCCAGCGCGGTGCAGATCGGCACCGCGTTCCTGCGCACACCGGAGGCGGCACTGGCGCCGGCCTGGGCCGACGCGCTGGCGATCACGGAACCGGAGGATACCTGGCCGACGCGTGCGTTCAGTGGCCGACTGGGCCGCGGCCTGGCAACGCCCTATGTACGCGCCGCTGCGGCGGCCGGTGCGCCGGCTCCGCGCCCGTACCCGGTACAGCGTGGACTGACCGGGCCGATGCGCGCGCAGGCCACGCGCGAGAACCGGCTGGCGGCGATGCAGGCCTGGGCCGGGCAAGCGGCGTGGATGGCGCCGGCCCAGCCGGCCGCCGACGTGCTGCGCGGCATGTGGGAACAGGCGCAGGCGCTGCTGCGATGATGCTGACCTGCAACGGCCAGCCGGCGCAGGTGGAGGATCTGCTGCCGGCGCTGGTGAATTACGGTCACTTCACCTCGCTGCAGGTGCGTGGCGGAGCAGCGCAGGGATTGGACCTGCATCTGGCTCGATTGTCGCAGGCTACGCGCGACCTGTTCGGCAACGAGCTGGATACGGCGCAGGTGCGCAGCTGGATGGCGCAGGCGCTGCAGAAGGCCGGCCTTGCCGACGCCTCGCTGCGGGTGACGGTGTTCTCGCGTCACTTCGACTTCCGCGATCCACTGGCCCGCGTGGCGGTCGATGTGCTGGTGGCGGTATCCGCGCCGGTATCGCTGTCCGCGCCGCGGCGCGTGCGCAGCGTCACCTGGCAGCGGGAGCTGCCGCAGATCAAGCACGTCGGCACGTTCGGCCTGTTCGCGCAGCGTCGCGCGGCGATGGCCGATGGGTATGACGACGCGCTTTTCGTGGACACGCAGGGGCACGTCAGCGAGGGCACGACCTGGAACGTGGCCGTGCATGATGGGCACCAGCTGATCTGGCCACGCGCCGCCGCGCTGCGGGGTACCGCAGAGGCCCTGCTGCGTGCGCATTGGAACGGACCGCAGGTGTGCCGGCCCCTGCCGGCAGGCGCCCTGCATGGAGTGCAGGCTGCGTTTGCCTGCAATGCCAGCGGACTCTGGGCGCTGCAGAGCATTGATGGGCGGGCCCTGGGCGGCTCGCTGGCGTTGGCTGAACAGGGCCGGGCGGTACTGGCCGGCGTGCCGTGGCAACCGCTTTCCTGAACGGATGCATGACCTGCCGGCCGCCGGGAATGGCCGGGCGCTACCGTGACGCATGGGGTTGGCTCGGCCACGCTCTGCCGCTATAATCGCCCGCTTACCTCGCCATCCTGGCGACTGGGCAATAGGAAAACACACCATGGTCAAGATTCGACTGACCCGCGGCGGCGCCAAGAAGCGTCCGTTCTACCACATCATCGTCACCGACGTGCGCAGCGCGCGCGACGGCCGCAACATCGAGCGCGTTGGCTTCTACAACCCGGTCGCCCAGGGCGCCGAGAAGCGCATCGAGCTGGATCTGGCCCGCGTTGACCATTGGGTCAAGAACGGCGCCCAGCCGACCGACAAGGTCCGCAACCTGATCAAGGAAGCGACCAAGTCCCAGGCCGCTGCGGCCTGATCCTGACGGGCCACGCTCCGGCGTGGCCCTCCTGGTTGAAGCAGATGAAAGATATCGAGCGCCGCATCCTGCTGGGCAGGATTGTCGGCGCTTTTGGTGTGCGCGGCGAGATCAAGCTCGAGTCCTGGACCGAGCCACGTTCCGCCATTTTCCGTTACCAGCCATGGATCGTGCGCAGTCCGTCCGGCGTGGAAACCACGATTGAAGGTGTGCGTGGTCGCGACAGCGGCAAGCACCTGGTCGCGCGTTTCCCCGGCGTCGAGGACCGTGACGCGGTCGAAGCCATGCGTGGCACCGAGATCTACGTGCCGCGCAGCGCGCTGCCGCCGCCGAATCCGGATGAATATTACTGGGTCGACCTGGAAGGCCTGGACGTGAAGACGACCGAGGGCGTTGCCCTGGGCCAGGTCTCGCACCTGTTCAGCACCGGCGCCAACGACGTGGTGGTGGTCCGTGGCGACCGCGAGCGGATGATCCCGTTCGTGCTGCCGGACTTCGTCGTTTCGGTGGACTTCGAGGCGAACCTGGTCGTGGTCGACTGGGATCCCGAGTTCTGAGCATGCGTTTCGACGTCATCACCCTGTTCCCCGAGTTCCTCGCCCAGTCTGCTGGACTAGGCGTGGTCGGGCGCGCGCAGGAGAAAGGGTTGTTCAGCCTTCACGGCTGGAATCCCCGTGATTACGCCGAAGGCAACTACCGCCGGGTGGACGACCGTCCCTTCGGCGGTGGCCCGGGCATGGTGATGCTGATCGAACCGCTGCAGGCCTGCCTGCAGGCGATCCGCAATGCCGATCCGACCCCGGCCAGGGTGATCTACCTCAGCCCGCAGGGGGCGCCGTTGACCCAGGCCAAGGTCCGTGAACTGGCGGCGCTGCCGCGCATGGTCCTGCTCTGTGGGCGCTACGAGGGCATCGACGAGCGCTTCCTGGAAGCCAATGTCGACGAGGAGATTTCCCTCGGCGACTACGTGCTGTCCGGCGGCGAGCTGGGCGCAGCGGTCATCATCGACGCCGTGGCCCGCCTGCAGGAGGGGGCCCTGAACGACGCTGAATCGGCGGCACAGGACAGCTTCGAGGGCGACCTCGGCCTGCTCGACTGCCCGCATTACAGCCAGCCGGCCCAGCACCCGCTGGGGGACGTGCCGGAGGTGCTGCGCTCGGGCAACCACGCGGCCATCGCCGCCTGGCGCCGCCAGCAGTCCCTGGTCCGTACCGCCCAGCGGCGCCCGGACCTGCTGGATGAACAGGCGCTGGGCAAGACCGACCGCAAACTGCTGGAGCAGGGCCGTCAGGCCCGGAAACAAAAGGCCAGCCCCTAGCGCAGGGCTGGCGTTATCGGCTATCATGGCCAATTCCCGCCGGCCCCGGCTGGCGTGCGCAGTACCCAAAACAAACGTGCAGCACAGTCCGGTGACTGCATGAGCCTATGTTGTCGAATCGACACGCCCACCCGAACAAGAATCGGTGTAACCCATGAGCAAGCTGAACAAGTCCATCGTCGCGGAATTCGAATCCGCCCAGATCACCCGCGAACTGCCGAAGTTCAGCCAGGGCGACACCGTTGTCGTCAACGTGAAGGTGAAGGAAGGCAACCGTGAGCGCGTGCAGGCCTACGAAGGCGTTGTGATCGGCACCAAGAATGCCGGCCTGAACTCCTCGTTCACCGTCCGCAAGATCTCGCACGGCTACGGCGTCGAGCGCGTCTTCCAGACCCACAGCGCCATCATCGACTCGGTCGAAGTGAAGCGCCGCGGCAAGGTCCGCGCCGGTAAGCTGTACTACCTGCGTGGCCTGGAAGGCAAGGCTGCCCGCATCAAGGAAGACCTGGCTGCCGCTGCGCAGGCCAAGGCTGCCCGTCTGGCCGAAAAGGCCTGATAGACAACTCCGGTTGTTGCCGCGACGGCCGCCTTCGGGCGGCCGTTTGCGTTTGTGCTCCTGCATCCGCTAGGTTCGTGCGATGAACAAGAACGACCTGCGCTATCCCGACCGCATCCGCGCGGCGCTTCGTCTGCTGGACGACAAGGGGCTGCCGCGCGCGCAGTCCGCACCGTTGCTGCATCGGACGCTGTGGCGGATGGGCGTCGCTGTGCCGCCGCCGATCCTGGCCGGTTTCCGCATCAACGCGCTGTTGCAGGGGCTGCTGTTCGGCCTGTTCTGGTGCGCCCTGATGTGGCTGCTGCTGTGGCAGGGCGGTGAGCGTCCACTCGGCCTGCTGCTGGGTGCCGGATTGCTGGCGGGCGGCCTGTTCGGTGTGGTGATGGCGCTCCTGATGCGCTCGCTTCAACGCCAACGACAGCTGCCCGAATGGCGCCAGTTCCTGGCCTCGCTGGCGGACTGAAGCGATGGCGCAGTGCGCCGTGACCGCAGGCTGCCGATGGCGCTAGTCTGCGGCTTCATTCCCATGCATGCGCCGTGCGATGCCTTCCAAGCGAGCCGCACCTTCCACTGCACCCCGGCTCCTGTCCGGGGGAAATCCGCAGATCGCCAAGGGCGAGGGTAATGCGCCGGTGCAGGCGTACATCGCCGCCATGCCGGACTGGAAGCAGCCCATCGGCGCACGCCTCGACGCACTGATCGGCCAAGCCGTGCCCGGCGTGCACAAGGCGGTGAAGTGGAACTCGCCGATGTACGCGGTGGCCGCCGATGCCGGCTGGTTCCTCAGCTTCCATTGCTTCGCCCGTTACATCAAGGTTGCGTTCTTCCGCGGCGCGGCCCTGCAACCGATGCCACCGGAGCCGTCCAGAAGCGCCGATACCCGCTACCTGCACATCACGCAGGAGGGCATGCTGGATGAAGCGCAGTTCCTCGAGTGGGTCCGCCAGGCCGCTGCATTGCCCGGCGAACGCATGTAAGCCCGCCATTCCGGACGTTCCGCCGACGAGAGCACACGATGACCACGCATGCACCGAACCCCGACGACGCCGGAACACCCGCGGCCGCACTGATCGATGCGCGCATCGCGGAACTGGGTGACTGGCGCGGTGAAACGCTGGCACGCGTTCGGGCGCTGATCCATGAAGCGCTGCCGGAGGTGCAGGAAACCTGGAAATGGCGGGGCACACCGGTATGGGAGCATCACGGCATCCTGTGCACCGGTGAGACCTACAAGCAGGCAGTGAAGCTGACCTTCGCCCAGGGCGCGGCCTTGCCGGACCCGAAGCGCCTGTTCAACGCCAGCCTGGAAGGCAACACGCGGCGCGCGATCGACATCCATGAAGGCACCATGCCCGATGCCACGGCGTTCAAGACCCTGATGCGCGCGGCGGCCAAGCACAACGCCGCGAAGAACAAGCGGTAGCACCGGGCCATGCCCGGCGCTACCGGGTCACGGCATCCGGGTCCGCCACCGGTGACGGTGGGCAGGCGGGAATCTCCGACGGTGTGGCAATCGCCTCGGCCTTCGCGGGTGTGCTGATCATCTTCGCCTTGCGCCATCCCCCCCAGCGGTAGTACGCCAGCGACAGCAGCATCGACACCAGAGAACTGACCGGGAAACTCAACCAGATCGCATCTGCGCCCCAATAGGGCTGCAGCAGTTCGGCGAACGGAACGCGCACGCCCCACAGTGAAGCGGCCAGGATCAGCAGCGGTGGAATCACCGCACCCGTCGAGCGCACCACGCCGGAAATCACAAAGCTCACGCCGAAGAACAGGAACGAGCCAATCACCACATGGTTGAGGTGGCGCGCGATCTGCAGCGACTCGCTCCCCTGCGGCAGGAACAGGGCCAGCGAGTATTGGTCCAGCAGCACCAGCGGCAGGATCAACGCACCGGTCAGCAGGAAATTGAACAGCACGCCCTTGCGTGCGGTGCCGCGGACGCGATCCCACTGCTGGGCACCCACGTTCTGTGCGGCCATCGTGGAACAGGCCGCGCCGATCGCCATCGCCGGCATCTGCACGTAGTTCCACAATTGCAGCGAGGCGCCATAGGCCGCTGCGGTTTCGGTGCCGTACTGGTTGACCATGGTCATCAGCAGGATCACCGACAGCGAGATCAGCACCATCTGCAGGCCCATCGGCACGCCTTTGACCACCAGTGCCTTGAGGATGGTCAGGTCCAGCTTGAACAGGCGCATGTCGGCCCGACCCAGCCACAGCGTGTGGCGCTTGTGCCGCATGTACAGCAGCAGGCCGCCCAGCGAGAGGGTCTGCGACACCAGCGTGGCCCAGGCCGAACCGGCGATGCCCAGCTCCGGGAACGGACCCATGCCGAAGATCAGTACCGGATTCAATGCGATGTCCAGCATGACCGACAGCAGCAGGAAGCGGAACGGCGTACGCGAGTCACCGGCACCGCGCAGTGCGGCGCTGAGGAAGGCAAAGGCATACAACGTCGGCATTGCCAGGAAGATGATGCGCAGATAGGCCTCGGCCAGTGGCAGCGAGGCCGCCGGCGTGCCCATCGCCGCCAGCAGCGGATGGGCCATGAACCAGCCGGCGATGGCGATGATCGCCGACAGGCCGATGAAGAACGTGGCACTGGTGCCGACCACGCGCCGTGCCTGGGCGATATCCCGTGCACCGATGGCCTGGCCGATCAGGATGGTGGAGGCCATGCCGAAGCCGAACACCGAACCGATCAGGAAGAACATGATGTTGTTGGCGTTCGCGGTGGCAGTCAGTGCCGCTTCGCCGAGGAAGCGCCCGACCCATACCGCGTTCACCGAACCGTTCAGCGACTGCGCGATGTTGCCCGCCAGGATCGGCAGCGAGAACAACAGGAGATTGCGGCCGATCGGGCCGGCGGTCAGGTCAAGCGGCGCTTTGGCCATGGGGTGGTGATCGAATCCCGGGAGGCGCACACTAGCACCAAGCCGGTTCGCGGGATGTGGCAATGCATCAACGACAGCAGGTGAGGTCGATGACGTTGGCCTTGATTGGCGGCCTGTTGGCCGCATGTTCGTCGGGAGACCGGCTGGGCGATACCCAGGTGCGGCCGACCGACCGCCCCGAATGTCTGGTCGGCAGCCAGCGCCAGGATCTCGCTGCCGGAGCACCGACCCTGATCGGGGGCAGCGGCTGCCGCACCGACCCCGACAATCCGCGCCCCCTGAACAAGCGAACGGAGTAGTACCTGCCGATGCCTGAGCTTTCCCCGCTGTCGCCCAGTGTCCGCCTGGACATCTGGTTGTGGGCGGCCCGTTTCTTCAAGACCCGCAGCCTGGCCAAGCAGGCCATCGAAACCGGCAAGGTCAGCGTGGCCGGTCAGCGACCGAAGTCCTCGCGCGCGGTGCGCGTGGGTGAGCACCTGCAGGTCGATCGCGGCGAGGAGCATTTCGAGATCCAGGTGATGGGCCTGAGCGACCAGCGCGGGCCTGCCCCGGTCGCGCACCAGCTGTATGCCGAGAGCGAGGCCTCGAAGGCACGGCGCGCCGAGCAGCGCGCACTGCGCATCGCCGCGCGCGACGGCTTCCAGCCACCGGAGCACAAGCCGGACAAGCGCGCGCGGCGTCTGATCCGCGCGCTGGGCGACATCGACGCGCTGTAACGCGAACGCCCCCGAGGCAGCGCCGGGCCATGCCCGGCGAGCCCTTCAGTGGTAGCGCCGGGCCATGCCCGGTGGGCCTTCCGACAGCAGCGCCGGGCCTGCCGGTGATCAGCCGTGCAGGTCGTAGCGGTCCAGCTCCATCACCCGGGTCCACGCCGCGACGAAGTCCTGCACGAACTTCTTCTCGCCGTCTGCACTGCCATAGACCTCTGCCAGCGCACGCAGCACCGCATTGGATCCAAATACCAGATCAGCACGGGTGGCGGTCCAGCGTGCGGCGCCGTCGTTGCGGCTGCGGCCTTCGTAGGTTTCACGACCGGTGGCCTTCCACTGCGTGCCCATGTCCAGCAGGTTGACGAAGAAGTCGTTGCTGAGTGTCCCGGGCCGATCGGTGAAGACGCCGTGCGCGCTGCCATCGGCATTGGCACCCAGTACGCGTAGGCCACCGATCAGCACGGTCAGCTCCGGGGCGGTCAGCGTCAGTAGTTGCGCCCGGTCGATCAGCAGCGCTTCGCCCGGAACGCTGTAGGCGCCCTTGAGGTAGTTGCGGAATCCATCGGCCGCCGGTTCCAGCACCGCGAACGATTCCACGTCGGTCTGTTCCTGGCTGGCGTCGGTACGGCCCGGCGTGAACGGTACGCTGATGTCGTACCCACCGGCCTTGGCGGCCTGTTCGATGCCCACGCCACCGGCCAGCACGATCAGGTCGGCCAGCGACACCTGCCTTTCACTGCCGGCATTGAACCCGCTCTGCACCTTTTCCAGTGCGGCCAGCACCTTGGCCAGACGGGTGGGCTGGTTTACTGGCCAGTCCTTCTGCGGTGCCAGGCGGATGCGCGCACCATTGGCGCCGCCCCGCTTGTCCGAGCCACGGAAGGTGGAGGCCGATGCCCAGGCCGTGGAGACCAGTTCAGGGACGCTCAGGCCGCTTGCGGCGATCGCCTGCTTCAGCGTGGCCACGTCCTTGGCATCAATGAGCGGGTGCTTTGCGGCCGGCAGCGGATCCTGCCAGATGAACTCTTCGGCCGGCACTTCCGGCCCCAGATAGCGCGCGCGCGGCCCCATGTCGCGATGGGTCAGCTTGAACCAGGCGCGCGCGAACGCATCGGCAAACGCCTGCGGATCGGCCAGGAAGCGGCGCGAGATCTTTTCGTAGGCGGGATCCATGCGCAGCGACAGATCGGTGGTCAGCATGGTCGGGCGGTGCTTCTTCGAGGCGTCGTGCGCATCGGGAATGACCGCTTCGGCATCCTTGGCCACCCATTGATGCGCGCCGGCCGGACTCTTGGTCAGTTCCCATTCGTACTTGAACAGGTTCTCGAAGAAGTCATGGCTCCACTGCGCAGGGGTACGGGTCCAGGTGACTTCCAGGCCACTGGTGATGGTGTCGCCGCCCTTGCCGCTGCCGAAGCTGTTGGCCCAGCCCAGGCCCTGGCTCTCCAGATCGGCCGCTTCAGGCTCCTTGCCGACGTTGTCGGCCGGGCCGGCGCCATGGGTCTTGCCGAAGCTGTGCCCGCCGGCGATCAGCGCCACCGTTTCTTCATCGTCCATCGCCATGCGGCCGAACGTGTCACGGATGTCATGTGCAGCCAGTACCGGGTCAGGATTGCCGTCGGGGCCCTCGGGATTCACATAGATCAGGCCCATCTGCACTGCGGCCAGCGGGTTCTCCAGCTTGCGCGAATGCACGTCGCCATCGGCATCGTCATCGGACACCAGCACGCCGTGGGATTCCACCACGCCTTCGGAGCCGTGCTTGTAGCGCACGTCACCGCCCAGCCATGTGGTTTCGCGGCCCCAGTACACATCCTGATCCGGTTCCCAGGTATCGGGACGGCCACCGGCGAAGCCAAGTGTCTTGAAGCCCATCGACTCCAGCGCGACATTGCCGGTCAGGATCAGCAGGTCGGCCCAGGAGATGGCCTGGCCGTACTTCTGCTTGATCGGCCACAGCAGGCGTCGCGCCTTGTCCAGGCTGACGTTGTCCGGCCAGCTGTTGAGCGGAGCGAAGCGCTGCTGGCCGCGGCCGCCGCCACCGCGGCCATCACCGATGCGATAGGTGCCGGCGCTGTGCCACGCCATGCGGATGAACAGGCCGCCGTAGTGACCGAAATCGGCCGGCCACCAGTCCTGCGAGTCCGTCATCAGTGCTTTCAGGTCTGCCTTCAGCGCGGCATAGTCCAGGCTCTCGAACGCCGATGCGTAATCAAAGCCGGCATCGAGCGGGTTGGAGCGCGCGGAATGCTGGTTGAGCAGGTCCACGCGCAGCTGGTTCGGCCACCAGTCGCGGTTGGTCGTCGCGTCACCGACGACGGCATGGTTGAAGGGGCACTTCGCTTCGCTTTTCATGGGTCTCTACCTGTGGACTGGCGAAAGGTGGAATCGGGGGAGGCCCGACCCACATTAGGTGGCGCCTGTGGATCGGTAAATTCGATTGATTCAACCAATGCGATAGTGGCTGTCTATTAGGTCCGGGGCTTGTACGGGTGTGTGCGATCAGCGCTTGAGCAACCCCGAGCCGAGCTTCAGCAGGTCGCTGGCCCCGAACTGGCCGTCGCCGTCCTGATCGAGCACCCCGCCCAGCATGCTGCCGATGCCGCCGGACTGCTGCGCCTCCTGGCCGAGGGCGCTGCTGAGTTCGCTGGCGTTGCCCTGCTGGGCGAAGCGCTGGGCCAGGAAGGACATGACGATGGGCGCAAGGATCGCCAGCAGCTTGCCGGAGGTGCCGCTGTCCAGCCCGGTCCTCTGGCCAAGCACCTGCGCGGCCTGCGGCTGCTGGCCACCGAAGATGTGGCCGAGGATGCCGGCCCCATCGGTGGCGCCGCTGCCGCCGCCACCCATCACTGCGCCGAGGATGCTGCCGAGGTCGAAGCCGCCACCCCCGCCAGTGCCCAGATGATCACGCTGCAGCGCGTTGAGCAGGGACTGCGCGCCCTGCGGCTCGCTGGCGTTCTGGCCCATCGCGCCCAGCAGCAGCGGCAAGGCGCTGCCCACCGCCTGGGTGGTCTGGCTGCTGTCCAGGCCGAGCTGCTGGGAAACCTGCTGCAGGCCTTGCCCCTGCTGCAGCTGCTGGAAGAGGGATGCGGCGAGGGATTCGGTGTTCATGGCGGTCTCCGTTCTGTGAAGGAAGGACCGCCCGAGCATAACGCCGCCTGCACGACGGAAATGCGAAGGCCGCCGGGCGCAGGCTTCGCTCTGCCCCGGGGAGCGGGAGGGGGGGGCCGGCGTTGCGCCGGTCCCATGCCGGTTACAGCAGTGCCTTCAGCCGATATAGCGCTTCGAGCGCCTGTTTGGGCGTCAGTTCGTCCGGATCGATGGTGGCCAGCGCCTCCTGCGCCTTGCTGGACGGGGCGTTGAACAGGCCGAACTGCTGCGGGGCATCCAGCGCCTGAGGGGCCAGCTCCGCCGCATGGCTCTCGCTGCCCCGTTGTTCCAGTTCGGCCAGGCGCCGCCGCGCCTGTGCCACGGTCGATCGAGGCAGGCCGGCCAGCGCGGCCACCTGCAGTCCGAAGCTGCGGTTGGCCGGGCCGTCTTTCACAGCGTGCATGAACACCAGCGCTTCGCCATGCTCGACCGCATCCAGGTGCACGTTGGCGATACCGCTGCGGCCGCCCTCGTGCTGCTCGTCGGCCAGCGCGGTCAGCTCGAAGTAGTGGGTGGCGAACAGCGTGTAGCAGCGGTTCTCATAGGCGAGGTGGCGGGCCACCGCGTCGGCCAGGGCAAGGCCGTCATAGGTGGAGGTGCCGCGGCCGATCTCATCCATCAGCACCAGCGAATGTGCGCTGGCGTGATGCAGGATGTAGCTGGTCTCGGCCATTTCGACCATGAAGGTCGACTGCCCGCGGGCGAGATCGTCGCCGGCGCCGATGCGGGTCAGGATGCGGTCGATCGGGCCGATCACGGCGCGGCTGGCCGGTACGAAGGAGCCGATGTGGGCCAGAAGCACGATCAGTGCATTCTGCCGCATGTAGGTGGATTTACCGCCCATGTTCGGGCCGGTGATGACCAGCATCCGGCGGTCCGGGTGCAGGTCCAGATCGTTCGGCTCGAAGGGCTGCTCGCGCACGGCTTCCACGACAGGGTGACGGCCGCGCTCGATCTTCAGGCAGGGTGCCGTTTCCAGTTCCGGGCGCGACCAGTCCAGTGCCTGCGCGCGCTCGGCGAATGCGGCCAGCACATCCAGTTCGCTCAACGCGGCGGCACACTGCTTCAGCGGCTCCAGCTGTGCACCCAGCGTGTCCAGCAGCTGCTCATACAGGAACTTCTCGCGCGACAGCGAGCGGTCGCGCGCGGACAGTACCTTGTCCTCGAACGCCTTCAGTTCTTCGGTGATGTAGCGCTCGGCATTGGTAAGAGTCTGGCGGCGCGTGTAGTGCACCGGTGCGCGGTCGGCCTGGCCCTTGCTGATCTCGATGTAATAGCCGTGCACACGGTTGTAGCCGACCTTCAGTGTGGCAATGCCGCTGCTTTCCCGCTCGCGCCGTTCAAGGTCGACCAGGAACTGGTCGGCATTCGTGGACAGGCGTCGCAGCTCATCCAGCTCCTCGTCGAAGCCATCGGCCAGCACGCCGCCATCGCTGAGCTTCAGCGGCGGCATTTCAGCGATGGCACGCGCGAGCAGCTGCGCGCAGTCGTCATGCTCGCCCAGCGCGGCGTACAGCGCCTGCAGGCGTGGCGAGTCCAGCGGCGCCAGCACGTCGCGCACCGCAGGCAACAGGCCCAGGCCATCGCGCAGTGTCGAGAAATCGCGGGGGCGTGCCGAGCGCAGGGCGACGCGGGTGAGGATGCGCTCGAGGTCACCCAGGCGACGGAACTGTTCGCGGATGTCGCCATCGCTGCCGCGATCGATCAGCGTCGCTACCGCATGGTGGCGCTGTACCAGCACCTCGCGCAGGCGCAACGGGCGATGCAGCCAGCGACGCAGCAGGCGGCCGCCCATCGGCGTGACGGTGCTGTCGAGCACGCCCAGCAGGGTGTTGCGGGTATCGCCGTCGACCCGCGTATCCAGCTCCAGGTGGCGGCGGGTCGCAGCGTTCATGGCGATCGCCTCGCCGGCGGTTTCCATCGCGATCGAGGTCAGGTGCGGCAGGCGCTGCTTCTGGGTTTCTTCGACATAGCCGAGCAGGGCGCCTGCGGCGGCCGTGGCGCGTGGCTTGTCGTCGATGCCGAAGCCGCTCAGGTCATGCAGCTTGAAGAAGGCCAGCAGCTGCCGACGACCGCTGTCCGCATCGAACAGCCATGGCGCGCGGCGACGCACACCGCTGCGCTGGCGCAGGAAGTCCGGCCAGTTCTCCTCGTCCGGCACCAGCAGCTCGGCCGGCTCCAGGCGCGCCAGCTCGGCTTCCAGCGCGTCGTCGGTGTCGACTTCGTTGACCAGGAAGCGGCCACCGGCGAGGTCGGCCCAGGCCAGGCCGTAGCCCTGCCGGGTGCGCGACAGGGCCATCAGCAGGGTGTCGCGGCGTTCGTCGAGCAGTGCTTCGTCGGTGACCGTACCGGGGGTGACGATGCGGACCACCTTGCGCTCGACCAGCCCCTTGGCCAGGGCCGGGTCGCCGATCTGCTCGCAGATCGCCACGGATTCGCCCAGCGCCACCAGGCGTGCCAGGTAGCCCTCGTAGGCATGCACGGGCACACCGGCCATCGGAATCGGGGCGCCGCCGGAACTGCCGCGCTGGGTCAGGGTAATGTCGAGCAGGCGTGCAGCCTTGCGTGCATCGTCGTAGAACAGCTCGTAGAAGTCGCCCATGCGGAAGAACAGCAGCAGATCCGGGTACTCGGACTTCGCTGCGAAGAACTGCTTCATGAGGGGCGTGTGTTCGGCGGACTTGTCTTTGGACATGGGCTCGTGAATCAGAGAGCATCCGGCCGCGCCATCAGGCTGCGGCGGCGGAGCAGGCAGGGCCGTCCATGGTAACTGGAAGGGGCGGAGGACGCCTGGATGAGGCAGCACGATTGTCCGCGCGGCAGGCATGGCGATGGGTCGTCGTAATGAGCCGCGAGTCTTTCATGAACGACGCATGGCCGATGAAGTCCTGATGACACCGATTTCACTCGTAGTTGCCAGCGGCAGGCGGAGACTGGACCCATCCCGGAAGACAGGAGCTGGCCATGAAGACCTCGACCCGACTGCTCGTGCTGGGCACCCTGATGGCGGCATCGTCGATGGCGGGTGCGCAGACCTACGGGCCCCGCGATGAAGGCCGCAAGTTCAACGACGGCAGCCGTGTGGAATGCAGGAACGTTGAAGTCCAGCGCAACTCGCGCGATCCGAACCGCATTGCCGGTACGGCCACAGGTGCGGTGGTGGGCGGCCTGCTGGGCAACCAGGTGGGCGGCGGCAATGGCAAGAAGCTCGCCACCGTCGCCGGTGCAGTCGCCGGCGGCGGCGCCGGACGACAGATCCAGGGCAACCACCAGCAGAAGACCGGCGATCGGGTGGTGGAACGTCGCTGCGAGCGCGTCTACCGCTGATCGCCGTTTTCCCCTTCCACGTAGTGATGCAACGAACGCCGGCTCCGTGCCGGCGTTTGTCTGCGCTCAGGGGCGCACCCCGCCCGACGGCCTGCCATGCAGCCGCCAGATGGCAAGACCGCCGTAGATCACCAGCAGCGCCGCGAGCGTGGCAAGTTCACGGCTGACTTCGTCCAGGCGTGCGTCCATCTGGTTCAACCGCACCATCAGATTGATGCCGGAGGTGGTCGGCAGCAGCTGCGCCAGCCACACCAGCGGGCGGGGCGTCATCACCGCCGGCCAGGAGAGGTTGGCGAGGAAGAACAGCGGAATGGAGGTGGCGATGATGTACTGGAAGGCGCGTTCGCGGGTGCAGAAGAAGCTGCCGATGAACAGCCCGAAGGCCACGGTGGCGGCAATGAACAGCGTGCCGCCCAGCAGCTGGCCCAGCGGATTTCCGCCGCGCGGGTAGTCCTGTACCCAGGCGGTGAAGCCGGCGTAGTAGAACAGGCCGAACAGCCCGATCAGGCCGAAGCCCATCGCCATGCCTGCCAGGGTCGGCAGATCGAAGTGCAGCCGGCGGCCCAGTACCAGGCGCCGCCCTCCCAGCAGTACGCCGATGCCCATCAGCAGTGTCTGGTGCACGATCAGCTCGGCCACGCCGGGTACGATGGCGCTGCCATAGCCTTCCTGCGTGTTGTACAGGGGCCGCTGCACGAGAGTGACCGGCGCTGCCTGCGGCGCGCCCATGAAGGCGGCCTGGGTCACGGCGGCGTCGCGGCCGAATGTGCCCAGCGCATCGGCGATGCTGCCCAGCACCCAGCTGGCGCGTCCCAGGTAGGCGCCATTGCCCAGCAGGACCAGCTTGGCTGGCTGGCCACGCAGGATGTCGCGCTCCAGGTTCGCGGGAATGAGCACGATGCCTTCGGCATGCCCCGCTTCCAGCTGCCGGCGCGCGCTGTCCAGATCCGCCGGCTGGCCAACCACGCGCGCCACGCGCAGGCCATCGAGGATGCGCAGCAGTTCGCGGCTGGTGGCACTGTGATCCTGGTCGACCACCAGCACCGGCAGATTGCCGGCCACCTGGTGGCGGTACGCGGCGGGATAGAAGAACGAGTACAGGATGACTGCACCGACCATCACCACGATGGCATAGCGGTCGCCGAGCACCGCCAGCAGGGTCTGCCGCAGGCTGCGCCAGACCGCGCTCATGCGTCGGCTCCGGCCGGTCGCGCGGCCTCCGGGGTGCGGCCGAAAGCGATCAACCGCAGGCTGCCGATGCCGCCGGCCACCACCGACATCAACACCAGCGTGGCCAAGGGCCACAGCGAGACGGACAGCGGTGCGCCGACGAACTGCTGCTCGGTCTGCACCTTGATGTACGCGCTGAGTGGCAGCAGCTGGTGCCAGATGCGGGTGAACAGCGGGCCATCCAGTACCGGGAAGGTGGCACTGGAGAAGGCCAGCGCTGTGCCGATGGTCAGGCCGACCACCGACAGCGCGGTACCCATGTCACGGGCAAGGCCGACGAAGAACAACGCATATGCGGCCGTGGCCAGGTAGAACGCCGGCTGCGCAGCCAGCAGCAGGAGCAGACTGCCGGCGATGCCGTCCCCGCGCAGCCATGCGAGGTAGCCGACGCCCAGCGTGCCGTACAACGCGAACAACAGTACGTAGGGCGCGAGCTTGCCGGCGATCGAGGCCCACGGGGTGTCACCCAGCCAGGCCGGCAGGGTGCCATCGCGGATTTCCCGGCCCACGCTTCCGGCCACGGCCAGTGCCAGCACCAGCGACAGGACGGCCGGGAAGATCAGCGGCAGCAGGAACAGCTCATAACTGCGTGCAGGGTTGTAGAGGATGTCGGACTGCACGGCGATCGGGGCGGCGCGCAGCTTTGCGGGCCCCACCTGCAGGCCGATGCGCTCGCGCAGCATGCGTGCATTCCAGGCCGACACCGCATCGGCGATATCGCGCGCGGCCGATTGCCCGGTGGTCATGTAGGTGGCGTTGTAATAGGCGAACACCGTGCCCTGGCGGCCGCGCAGGGCCTGACGGGTCACGTCGCGCGGCACCAGCACCACTGCGAACACCTCCAGGCTGCGCAGCTGCGAGCGCGCGGTGTCCATGTCGGCGGGCTGGCGGGCGACGCGGACCCCCGGGCTGGCATCGAGCATGCGCAGCAATTGCCGGCTGTCGCTGCTGTGATCGAGGTCGACCACGGCGATGGGTACATCGCGCATGACCGATGGCGTGAACATCCAGGCCATCAGTACCAGCATCAGCAGCGGCAGCACCGTGACCAGCGCCAGGTCGGCACGGTTGCCACCAAGACCCCGCAGCTCGCGCTGCCAGGCAGCAGCAAAGCCGTTGCCACCAGGGCTCAGTGCTGGGGCCATGCGAACAGCACGCTCATGCCGGGGCGGAAGCCCTCGATGCGGCGTACCGGGCGCACCCGCACCTCGAAGCTGCGGACATCGTAGCCGGACGACTGCCGGGTGGTACGCCAGGTGGCATAGTCGCCGGCCGGGTTGATGAAGTAGACCTTGAACTCGCTGTCCTCACCGAGGGCCGGCACGCTGCCACGCAGCGTGCTGCCGACCTTCAGGCCCTGCATCTGTGATTCGCGCAGGTTCATCGATACCCACATGCGATCGATGTCGACCAGGGTGAATACCGGATAGCCGGCGGGTACCAGCTCGCCGGGATCGGCCATGCGCTTGTTGATCTCGCCGGCCACCGGTGCACGGCCCTCCACTTCGACGCGGGCCGCATCCACTTCGGCCACGGCGCCCTGCGCCTGCTGTACCTGGCCCTGCGCGGCACGCTTGTCCTGTTCCCGCGCACCGGCCAGTGCCATGTCGTACTGGGCACGGGCGGCACGGGCCAGCTCGCGCGAACTGGTGGACTGGGCGAGTGCTTCGTCGCGCTTCTGCCGGGTCATCACCCCTTCGTTGAACAGGTTCTGCACGCGGCGGTAGGTGGCTTCGGCCAGCGTTGCTCCGGCTTCGGCACGCTTCCAATTGGCTTCGGCAGCACGGATGTCCTCACTGCGCGCACCTTCGGCAGCCTTGTCGGCCACCGCCTGCGCAGCGGCCAGAGCGCCGCGTGCCTGCTGTTCCTTCGCCGTCACTTCGGGGCTGTCGAGCAGGAACACGACCTGACCGGCCTGCACGCGGTCGCCTTCGCGAACCTTCAGCTCGGCGACACGGGCGGTGATCTTCGCTGCGACGTTGATCGTGTCCGCGTCGGCCATGCCCTGGATCTGGTCGGCCGGGCTGCGCCAGGCGAGCCACAGGCCCAGCGCCACCACTACCAGCAGCACCACGAGCAGGATCCGGCCAAGCCGGCGCTTGCCTGGTGGTGTCGCTTCATCCTGCAATACGTCACTCATGGTCGATCACCTCATCTGCGCGACGCCGGAATTCCTCGAAGCGGTCCATCTGCCCACTGATCTCCAGCAGCTGTGCCAGCGCGACATCGTACTGGTAGGCGGCCTGTGCACGCTCCACGCGAGCGCCTCCCAGACCCAGCCGCGCATCGATGACGTCCAGCGACGTGGACTGCCCCTCGCGGAATGCCAGCTCCTGCAGGCGCAGGTTCTCCTGTGCCTGGGCGATGCTGCTGTCGAGCAGCACGAACTGCTGGCGTGCCGTTTCCAGCTCGTTCCACGCCTTGCGCACGCCGAGCGCGACCTGGTTCTCGGCTTCGCGCAGTCCGGCTTCCGCCTGCTCCTGCTGCGCACGTGCCGCGCTGATCTGCGCCGGTCGCGAGTTCGGCGACAGGAAGGTGTACTTCAGGCCGATGCCGAACGCCCAGTCCGGATCGGTCAGCATCTCGTCGCGGCGACGGAAGTCGTACTGGCCAAAGGCGAATATCTGCGGCTTGAGCTTGGCCTGTTGTACGCGCACGCCCTGTTCGGCCTGCGCCACCATGGCCCGCAGCCGTGCGATCTGGGGTTGCCGTGCCTGCGCGATGCGCTCGAAGTTGGCGGCCGGCTCCAGCGGCACGCGCTGCACGAACAGGGGTGATACCGGCTGCACCTCGCCGCCACTGCGCAGCAGGGTGGCCAGCGCGGCCTTCAACGTGGCCAGGTCGTTGACGGTCTTCTGGTACTCGCGCTCTGCCTTGTCGCGCGCGACGGTGGCCTGCAGTCGCTGCGCGCGGGTGGCGAAGCCTTCGCGCTCCAGCTTCAGCGCATCGGCCAGGTGGCGTTCCAGGCCATCACGGACGTCACGACGCACGTCCACCGCCTGCTCGGCCAGGCGCTGGCCGAAGTAGGCCTGGGCCAGCTGCACGGTCAACGACTGCCGCTGTGCTTCGCGTTCCGCGCTGGCCTGCTCGTGGGCTGCGCTGGCGGCACGCTGTGCGGCAGGAATGACGCCACCGGTGTACAGCGGCAGCACAGCGGTGACGACCGGGCGGGTGCGCCAGTCGCGTTCGGTGAACGACAGGGGGGAATCGATGCCAAAGGCCTCGGCCACCGGTGCCAGCGAGCCCAGTGGCAGGGTCAGGGTCTTCTGGAACTGCAGGCGGCGGACCTCGCCGGTGATCTCCGGCAGGCGCAGAAGGCGCGTGGCCTCCTGCAGATCCTGCTTGTTGCGGACGGCGGCGTCGGCCGCGGCCAGCGCGTCGGAAACCTGTTCCAACCGCTGCCGCGCCTGTTCCCAGTCCAATGCCGGTGTATCGGTGATGGCCTGCGCTGACGTGGCAAAGGGCAAGCAGGCCGCAAAGGCCATGCCGGCGACGCCCATCGCGCTGCGCATCCTTGTCCGTGGGCGGCTCACACGCATGCCGTTCCTGTAGTTAAGAAGTGAGCAAACGTTAGTGGTCTACGCGTGAAGCCCGGGTCTGCGGTCATCGTATGGACCTCAGCGCAGGGCGCCGCTGGCCGCAGTGCACAATGCCTGGGTGATGTGCTGCAGCGTGCTTGAGCGCACGGCCGCGTGCTGCCAGTACAAGGGCACGTCGAGCCAGCGGCGGGGTTCCAGTACCACCACGCGGCCGGCATGCACGGCAGGCCCCACCAGGGTTTCCGGGGCCATGCCCCAGCCCAGTCCGCACGCGGCGGCTTCGACGAAGCCGGTCGAGGAGGGCAGATAATGCAGCGGTGGCTGCAGCCGCGCACGGGTCAGCCGCCGCACGAAGCGCCACTGCAGTTCATCTTTGCGGTTGAACACCAGCATCGGCGCACGTGCCAGCGCCGCAGCCTGCATGCCCTCGCTGAAGTGCCGGCGGGCGAAGCCGGGCGAGGCGATGGCGTGGTAACGCATGGCGCCGAGCGGATGCACGTTGCAGCCCTTCACCGGCTGGCTTTCGGCGGTGACCGCGCCGAGCACGCTGCCATCTCGCAGCAACTGCAGGGTGTGGTCCTGATCATCCATGCGCAGGTCGAACAGATAGCCATGGCGCTGGTGCAGCTCGGCGATGGCCGGCACGAACCAGGTATCGAGCGAGTCGTCGTTGACCGCCAACGGGATCGGTGTGCGCGGGGCATCGCTGCCGCGTTCGGGCAGCAGTTCGGCCAGCGCCTCGGCCTCCAGCGTCTGCATCGGTCGCACCCTGCGCAGCAGCGCTTCACCTGTGGCGGTGGGTCGGCACGGTGCCTGACGTACCACCAGTACCTGGCCGAGCCGGTCCTCCAGTGCCTTGATCCGTTGCGACAGCGCCGACGGGCTGATCGACAGGCGTCGGGCTGCAGCGTCGAAGCTGCCTTCCTCCAGCACCGCAGCAAACGCAGCCAGTTGTGGATGTAGCAGATCCATGCCGGTGCCTCTTCAGTTTTTCTGCACAGGATAAAGAAGAATCAGATTGTCTAAACAGGGGCGGCGGCCGCACTCTGCGCGTCCCCTCCCTGCCAGGCCTGTCCCCATGTGGATCGCCGCTGCCGCCGCCGGCCTGTTCGCAGGTGCCGGCCTGATCATCGCCATCGGTGCACAGAACGCCTTCGTACTGCGGCAGGGCCTGCAGCAGCGTCATGTGGGAAAGGTGGTGCTGGCCTGCGCCGGTGCGGACATCGTGCTGATACTGGCCGGTATCGGTGGCATGGGCGCGCTGGTGCTGCGGTGGCCGCTGCTGCTGCAGGTGCTGCGCTTTGGTGGTGCGGCGTTCCTGCTGTGGTATGGCCTGCAGGCGGGACTACGCGCGTGGCGTGGTGGCAGTGCGCTGGCCGCCGCCGAGGCGCAGGGCGGCAGCGGGCGCGAGATACTGCTGACCTGCCTGGCCTTCACCCTGCTCAACCCGCACGTCTACCTGGATACCGTGGTGCTGCTGGGCAGCCTGTCCACGCGCTATCCGGGCGATCTGCGCTGGGCGTTCGCCGCCGGAGCCTGCGTGGCCAGCGTGGCCTGGTTCTGCACGCTGGGCTATGGCGCGCGCCTGCTGCAGCCGGTGTTCCGCAGGTCGAGCGCGTGGAGGGTGCTGGATGCCGGAGTGGCGATCTTCATGTTCTGCCTCGCCACCCTGTTGCTGTTGCGTCCGCTCTAGGCCGCGTCCACCGCGCACAACGGCGTCTCGTCGGGGCGTAGCGTCAGCACCCGCACGCCCTTGCGGGTCACGGCCACGGTGTGCTCGAACTGTGCCGACAGCGTGCCGTCGCGGGTATAGACCGGCCATTCGCCCGCGCGCTGGCGGATCGCCGGCCTGCCCTGGTTGAGCATCGGTTCGATGGTGAACACCATGCCTTCTTCCAGCACCCTGCCGGTGTTGGGATGGCCGTAATGCAGGATCTGCGGTTCTTCGTGCATCTCCCGGCCGATGCCATGGCCGCAGTATTCCTTTACTACGCTGTAGCCGTGGCGGCGTGCGTAGCGGGCGATGGCGTGGCCGATGTCGCCCAGGCGCGCGCCGGGCCGTACCACGGCGATGCCTTTCCACATCGCTTCGTAGGCGGTCCGCACCAGCCGCCGTGCGGAAGGGGTGACCGCGCCGACCGGGTAGGTGGTGCTGGAATCGGCGATGTAGCCGTTCTTTTCCAGGGTGATGTCGAGATTCACGATCTGGCCCTCGCGCAGCACGTCTGCGGTACTGGGCACCCCGTGGCAGACCACGTTGTCGATGGAGGTGTTGAGCACGTACGGAAAGCCATACTGGCCCTTGCTGGCAGGCCGCGCCTGCAGCTCGTCGACGATCATCCGTTCGACGAAGTCGTTGATCTCCATCGTGCTGCGACCCTGCAGCGGCCATCTGTCGAGCGCGGCGAACACCTGTGCCAGCAGGCGGCCGGATTCGGCCATCAGCACGATCTCGTCGGGCCGCTTGATGATGCTCACGTCAGGCCCGTGCGGGTGCCAGCCGCTGTGGCTGCACGCCGGCGGCGCGCAGTTCGCTGGCCACGATGTCCTGGAAGCTCAGCGTCGGGTTCATTTCGCACAGCATGCCCACGCGGATCCAGAAACTGGCCTGGGCGTTGATCGAGCGGCTGGAGACGGTGCAGGCACGGCGCAGCTGGTCGTGCAGGGTGTCATCGATGTTGACGATGCCCATGGGCGGATCCAGATAGGAGGAAGATACGTATCGTATATGTTTCGTATATCCCTCTCAAGCGTGCGAGGACTCAGTCCGTTGCGGTGGCGAAGCGCAGGCGGTTGTGGTCCGGATCGAGCAGCAGCATCTCGCGGCTGCCCCACTCGGTGTCATGCGGCGGCTGTTCGACCGGTACCCCAGCGGCACTGAAGGCGCGGTGCAGCGCGTCGACATCCTCGACGATGAAGTAGACCGCGCCGCCCATTTCGCAGTCGCCGCTGTGCTCGGTGAGGAACAGCGTCTGGCCGTCGCGGGTGAGCTGGGCGAACAACGGAAACCCCGGCTCGAACCGATGTTCCCAGTCGACGACGAAGCCCAGGCCCTGCACGTAGAAGGGCAGGCTGGCATCGGCGTGGCGCATGCGCAGCTGCGGGATGACGGTCTGGCGCATCATGGTGGCTCGCAGGGGTGAGCCGGCAGTGTATCGCCGGCAGGGTGCCGCTACCTTCGCAGTCAGTCCCGCAGGCCGGGTTGCCCCTGGACCAGCGGCACCCGTGAGCCGTCCAGCAGACCGCGGCTGAGCCGGCCATCCTCGATGAACAGCAGCTCGCCGTTCTCGCCGTTCTTGATGCTGCTGTCGATGGCGATCACGCGATCACCATGGAACGTGCTGACATGCGGCATCGACGTGTGGCCGACCACGATGCGCTTGAGCTGCAGCGTGTCGAGCACGTCCTGCACGCCCCGTGCATCGAGACGCCCATCGAAGTAGCCGCGGTACCAGATGGGGCTGGTCTTGCCGTCGTACAGCGGCGCAGTTGCGGGGTCGGCCTTCACTTCGGCCTTGGGCAATCCCAGCGAGGCCTGGTAGGCGGCATTGGTGCGTGCCGGGTGCAGTGCCAGTTCCACCGCTTCGGGCGAGATGCCGCCATGCAGGAACAGGGTGTCGCCGATCTTCAGCAGCACCGGCCGCGTCCGCAGCCATTGCCCGATCACCGAATCAGCGCCGTACAGCTGCGGATAGCTGCGCCCGAGCAGCTGCGCACTGCGCAGGTACTTCGGATTGACATAGCGCAGGTCGTCGTACAGGACCATGGTCTCGTGGTTGCCGAGCACGAAGTGCACCGCACCGCCGGCGGCCGCCGCCTGCTGCTGCAGGCCATACAACAGCCAGAACGCTTCGGTGACCTGCGGGCCGCGATCGAACACGTCGCCAGCGACCACCAGGGTGTCCTGGCCGAGGGCCCAGCGGTCCTGCGCATCGATCACATGGTGGGCGCGCAGCAGTCGTACCAGCAGGTCGTACTGGCCGTGGATGTCGGACAGGGCGACGATGCGCGGTACCGCAGGCAGCTCCGACACCGAGGGCGCGACCGGTGGCAGCACGTGCACGCTGTGGCCGTAGCCGCACTGCGGAACGAACTCCGTGCCGCTGGCATTGGCGGGCAGGGTGCGCCGCTGCACCTGGTCGCCGCAGATCCACGTGGCGCGCAGCCGGTCGCCCACACGGAACACGTAGGGACCATCGGCGTCCACGTGCTCGGCCGGTGCGGCCACCTCACGTGCCTGCAGCGAGGATGCAGCCAGCAGCAGGGCCAGCGCCATCAGCAGCAGGGCAGATCGGGGCAAGGGGTGGCGCAGCATGGGCGGTTCCTCGGCAGGCAACGATAAGGCGGGCCCGCAGGCCCGCCTGTGATGCTATCCCGTTGCCTATCCTGGCAACATGCGCCGAAGGTGGGGGTCACTGTGCGGGATCGGGTGGCCGACGCCGCGCGGTGGCATCAGAACTTCGCGCGCAGGTTGAACAGCACGCGGCGCGGCTCGCCCCAGTAGCCCGAGTTGAAGAAGCCGACATTGCGGTAATACACCTTGTCGAACAGGTTGGTAACCGTCACGCCCACGCTCAGGTTGTCGTTGATGCGAAAGCGTCCCATCAGGTCGAACAGCACATACCCGCCCTGGCTCATCTTGCCGGTGGCGGTGACCGGGGTCCCGTTGGCATTGAACCGGCCGGTGGGGATCGGCTGCATCTGGTAGATATCGCTCTGCACGCTGAACCCACCGCCGACCGTCCACTGGCCGTGGCTGTAAGTGGTGTTGAAGCGCGCCAGATGCATCGGGCTGGTGCTGGCGAAGCGGCTTCCATCGGGGTTGCTGCTGTAACTGTAGGTGTAGCCGCCGGTCATGCTCCAGTGGTCGGTGATCGAGCCGGACACCTCGAACTCGCCACCCTGGGTGGTGATGCCCTTGCTGGCGATGTAGGGCGAGCTGCCATCGGGCAGCTTGATCTCGCCGCCGCTGGGGTCCAGCTCGGCCACGTTGTCCTGCTTCATGTAGAAGCCGTTCAACGAGGCGTAGAGGCGGCCGTCGAAAAATTCACTCTTCAGGCCGTACTCGTAGTTGCCGCCGGTGGTCGGGTCGAGCAGCTGGTTGTTGATGTCGCGGCGCGCGGTGGCCTGGAACACGTCCGAGTAGCTGGCGAAGGCGGTGATGCTGCTGCTCAGGTCATACAGCACGCCCACGTAGGGGGTCAGCTCGTGCGCGGTGGTGCGCGCGCTGCGGCTGGTGAACACCCCGTCGGTGTTGTAGTTGTCGGTGGTAGTGCGGTAATCGGAGTAGCGCGCGCCCGCGATGATCTTCAGCGGATCGATCGGGCTCAGGCGCACCGCGGCGTAGTAGCCGGTCTCGGTGGTGTTCACCGTGCTGGACGGAATGCCGTAGTCGTAGGTGGTCGGCTTGCCGATGTTGCCATCCCAGCTGAAGATGCTTGGGAAGGCGGCTACGTTGTACGGGCGCGAGGTGATGCCGGCGCGGATGGTGTCCAGGTCGCGGTCGTAGTGGTTGATGCCCACCACCAGTTCATGCGAACGGCCGAACAGCTGGAACGGGCCGGAAGCGTACAGGTCGAACGCATCCTCACGGGTTTCGGACACCGAATAGGTATCGGCAATGCGCAGGCCCAGGCCGGTGGTCGCGTCGGCCCAGTTGCCGGTGTTGGAACCGGCCAGCAGCAGCGAGTCGGTGTCGGTGGCGCGGTGGTTGTAGGCCAGGCGGCCGCTCCAGCCGGCACCGAACTGCTGTTCCAGGGTGGCGAAGTAGTTGGTGCTCTCGCGGTTCCATTCGTTCCAGCGTGCGGCAGCGCTGTAGGAACGCGGCATGTGCGCGCGCGTGCCATCGCGGAAGTACAGCGGCGAGGCGCTCCAGGCGCCACCATCGGAGCCGGTCTCCAGGTAATCGATACCGGCGCGCAGACGGGTGCTGTCGGTCAGGTCGGCTTCGATCACGCCATACAGGCTGGGCGACGTGTCGTGCTGGAAGCGCACCCAGCTTTCCTTGTCGGTGTAGGCGCCGACGAAGCGTCCACGCACGCGGCCGCCCTTGCTGAGCGGGCCGGATACATCCACTTCGGCGCGCTTGTAATCCCACGAACCGGCGCTGACGCTGGTGCTGGCCTGGAAGGTTTCGGTCGGGCGCTTGCGCACCATGTTCACCGTGGCCGACGGGTTGCCCGAGCCGGTGACCAGGCCACTGGCGCCGCGCACCACTTCGATGCGCTCGTAGATGGAGGTGTCACTGAGGATCGAGTTGCCGCCCGCACCGGTGGTGTAGTTGGTGGGGATGCCATCGAACATGAAGTTGTTGATGGCAAAGCCGCGTGCGTTGAACAGCGTGCGGTTGCTGTCATAGGACTGGATGGTCACGCCCGGGGTCTGCTGCAGCACCTCGGAAATGGTGATGAGGTTGAAATCCTCGATGCGCTGGCGAGTGAACACGGTGAGCGACTGCGG
This sequence comes from Stenotrophomonas sp. GD04145, assembly GCF_029835135.1. Taxonomy (NCBI): domain Bacteria; kingdom Pseudomonadati; phylum Pseudomonadota; class Gammaproteobacteria; order Lysobacterales; family Lysobacteraceae; genus Stenotrophomonas; species Stenotrophomonas sp. GD04145. The sequence continues at coordinate 73,882 of NZ_JAODZG010000016.1, forward strand.
GGTTTCGCGCAGGGTCAGCGGCAGCTTGGTGGCGGTATTGGTGCCGTAGACCTGGTAGCCCTCTGTGCGCTGGGTGACCATCACCCGGTCCAGTTCGGTGGTGGTCGGCGCGCTGTCCTGGGCGAAGGCCGGCGCGGCGGCGCAGGCGATCGACAAAGCCAAGGCATTCCGGCGCAGCGCGCCAGAGGACGTCATGTACATGGTGGAAACCTCTGTTTCTGTATCAGGAACGGGAAGACGGGCGTGGCGCCGGCTTGGCCGGGCTACGGAAACTGAGCCAGAGCACCATCGCACCGGCACCGGCGGCGAGCACGCCACACCAACCAACGAAACCTTGTGCCACGCCCCACGCCGCGATGCTGGTCAGCAGGCTGGCTGTCAGCCCGAGCACGCCCAGGGCCTGCAGCAGGCGCCGGCGCGGCGCGGGGGGCGCATGGCCGGCGACATCGCGGTGGTGACGTTCCATCGCCATGGCCAGGCAGGCGAAAGCGGCAGCAGCCAGCAGCAGTGCGAGCACGCTCATGCGCCGGCCTCGGCGGTGCGCGCGGGGCGTGGCCGGCGCTGTGCCGGCACGAAGCGATGCACCTTGCGCGCGGCCCACAGCAGGCCAGTGCCGATCAGCAGCAGGCCGATATCGATGCCTGCCTTGGCGCCATCGCCGGCAGCAAGTGCAGATACCGCGCCACCGTGCCAGGCCACCAGGTTGTAGAGCGGCAGCCCCAGTGCCAGCACGCCGGCCAGCGCCAGCTGTTCGACCCAGCCACGACGTGGCGCGCGCAGTATCGCGTGCGCCACGCAGGCGGCCCAGGCGTAGAAGAACACCTTCACTTCGGCATCGCTGCGGTTGGCCACGTCCAGCGGCAGCAGTCGGTTGCCCCACAGGAAGGCGAGCATGGCCACGGGCAGGCCCGTGACGAAGCCGATGTTCAGCCGCTCGACGATGCGGAAGCCCAGGTGTGGCCGCTCAGGATCGGGCAGCTGTGCGCGCCGCTTCACTGTCCACAGCACCAGCCCGGTGGCTACCATCAGCGTGCCGGCCACACCGGAGAGGAAGAACAGCCAGCGCATCGTGACGGGGGCGAAGCGCGCCGCGTGCAGGCCGATCATGCCGTCGCGGGTGATGACGGCGGCCGAGCGCGGCGCGGCGGCGTCCAGCAGATTGCCGTGGGCATCGAAGCTGAGCGTATCGGCGGTACCGGCAATCTGGTCACCCTGTTGGCGGCGCACGATGATGCGCATGGCCGCATCACCAGGGTGTTCGATCTGCAGTGATGCCGCATGGCCGCCGCCCCATTGCAGTTCAGCGCGGCGCAGTATTCCCGCCAGCACGGGCGTCGTTGCGGCCACACCGCTGGCCTCGGCCTTCTCCGCGCGCGGGAACAGTTCGGCAAAGAACGCGTCGCGGCCGCCGGGGTAGTTGGCATCCACCGCCCACGGCATGTACAGCGTCATCAGTGTGATCAGCCCGGTGTAGGTGATCATCAGGTGGAAAGGCAGTGACAGAACGGCCAGCGCGTTGTGACCGTCCAGCCAGCTGCGCTGGCCTTTGCCACGGCGGAAGGTGAAGAAGTCGGTAAAGATCTTCTTGTGGGTAATGACCCCGCTGATGAGCGCGATCAGCATCAGCATCGAACATGCACTGATGAACCAGCGCGCCCACAGGACCGGCACGTAGTGCAGATCGAAGTGCAGGCGGTAGAAGAAGTTGCCGCCACGCGTCTCACGCACCTGTACCGGGTTGCCATCTGCATCCAGCGTCGCCTGGTTCGGATTGCGCTGGCCGCGGCGGCGTTCCTTCTCGCCCTGTGGCTGCCAGCTGACGGCCGTGGCGCTGCTGCGCGCATCGGGAAGTTCGATGCTCCAACGCTGTGCATCGGGTGCGGTGCGGGCGAGGAAGGCTTGTGCCTGGGTGACCGCTGCAGCGCTGTCGGCAGGCAGGCCGATTTCCGGCTGCATCCAGCGGGTCAGTTCTTCCTTCCAGTACGCAGCGGTACCGGCGATGAAGATCAGGAACAGGACCCAGCCGACCACCAGGCCGGACCAGGTGTGCAGCACCGATTGCGATTGGCGGATGCCCCCGAGGTTGCTCATGCGACGCCCCCGCGCAGCAGCCAGGCCAGCCATGCCCCCAGGCCGCCAGCAATCACCAGGCCCAGCGTGGCGCGCAGGGTGCTGCGTGCGGCGTACGCCCAGATCGCGGCCAGCACATACACCACGAAGGCGGACATGGTGGCCACCAGGGTGGCGTCGGCTTTGGCACCGGGCAGCAGGCGCGCCAGGGCGGCGGCCCAGCACGCGGCCACGGCATAGCCACCGAGCAGGCCAAGCAGGCCACGTGCCCACAACAGGGCATGGCCGTTACCGCGCGGCATGCGCTTGGCGACCGGGGCGGCGGCGGTGGGAGAAGAAGTGGGAGCGGCCATCGCCGATGTCAATAGGAATCGAGTGCAATTGCGAGCGAATGCTATTTGACACCGGTAGCGCTGTCGAGTCCCCCATTCGGGGGGGGGGCGTCCCATTTTTCAGCGCTTGCGGACCACCGTCTGCGCGGGCGCGATGGTGTGGCCGGCCGCGTCCTGGGGCTGCATGTAGGGCAGGACGCGGCCGCTGCCACGTTCAACCAGCGTGGAATGCACCTCGTCGGGAGCGAAACGATGGCGTTCGCCCCATTGGCGCAGGGCCACCAGCAGTGGGAACAGATCGCGTCCTGCCGCGGTCAGCACGTACTGCTGGTAGGCGCTGCCATCGCTGGCAGGTTGCTGCAGGAGCAGCCCGGCCTCGACCAGACGCCGCAGGCGGTCGCTGAGGATGTTGCGCGCTGCGCCGAGGCTGCGCTGGAAGTCACTGAAGCGGGTAACGCCATCAAAGGCATCGCGGATGATCAGCAGGGCCCAGCGATCACCGAGCAGATCGGCGCTGCGGGCAACGGGGCAGGGGCTGTCGGCATGCATGGGCAAGGCTCGTGACGATGTGGTTGCATTTTAAAACCATTGTCGATAGGGTGCATCCAGTTTCAATATGCAACCACATTCATGCCCGTTTCCGTCCTTCCGCGCGCCCTGTTGGGCCTGCTGGCCATCGCGGCGGGTGCGAGTGTGGCCAATGTCTATTACGCACAGCCGCTGCTGGAGCGCCTGGCGCAGGCCTTCGCCATGGAGCGCGCGACGGCCGGCGCTGTGGTTGCCGCCACCCAGGCCGGCAGCGTGCTGGCCCTGCTCGGCCTGCTGCCGCTGGCCGACCGCGGCGATCGTCGCCGCCTGCTGCGCGTGCAGCTGCTGGCACTGGTGATGGTGCTGCTGGGACTGGCGGCAGCACGCAGTACCGCCTGGCTGCTGGGGGGCATGCTGCTGGCGGGCCTGCTCGGGACGGCGCTCACCCAGGGACTCATCGCCTATGCAGCCACGCTGGCACCGTCGGGGCAGCGGGGGCGCGTGGTTGGCATGGTGCAGGGCGGGGTGTTCATCGGCCTGCTGGCTGCGCGTGTGGTATCCGGCGCGGTGGCGGCCCTGGCCGGCTGGCGCGCGGTGTACCTGCTGTCAGCAGTGATGATGGCGGCGTTGGCGATGCTGCTGTGGCGACGCCTGCCTGCCGTGCCGGTTCCCTCGCAGCCGCCGGCCTGGCGCGCGCTGCTCGGCTCGATGATGACGATGCTGCGCAGTGATCGCACGCTGCGCGAGCGTGGCCCTCTGGCGCTGCTGCTGTTCGCCGGCCTCAACGTGTTCTGGGCGGCCGTACCGTTGCCCCTGTCGGCATCACCGATGAACTGGTCGACCGCGGCCATCGGCGCGCTCGGTCTGGCAGGCATGGTCGGTGCGTTGTTGGCTGCGCGGGTGGGGCACTGGATGGATCAGGGTTTCTGCCTGCGGGTGAGCCTGGGGGCGCTGCTGCTGATGCTGCTTGCGTGGTGGCCCCTGTTGGGTCTGCCGCATGCCCTGGCATGGCTGCTGCTGGGCGTGGTGGTGCTCGATCTGGGAGGGCAGGCTCTGCATGTGTCCAACCAGGCGTTGCTGCTGCGCGCGCCTGCCGAACAGCACGGTCGCCTGGTGGCGCTGTACATGCTGTTCTACGCGGTCGGCAGCGGCGCCGGTGCTGCGGCCGGTACGTGGATGCAGGCGCACCACGGCTGGACCAGGGTCTGTGCACTCGGTGCAGGCATCGCGGTGACAGCGCTGGCATGGTGGGCGTTGCATGCCGCTGCACCGGCAGCGCGTCACCCCGGCGGCCATCGGCCCCCTGCGTAGTACCCATCAGCAGGGGTACGGCGAATGAGCGTACTTGGCCCCATGCACATTTGCGAAGCGCTTGCACTGAGTTGACGCATTTGAGAATCAATCGCATTGATGGGAGAATGCGCGCATGGACCGGCCTGCGGAAGATGTGCGGCGCCGCTCCCACTCCCCCCGTCGTCGCCTCAAGCCCTTTGCCAGAGGTCCCGTTGCCCTGCCAGAAGGTGTTGAAGATGTCTGCCGTCCTTGTTCCGCCGCCGCGCCCGTTGGCGCTTGCCGTTGCTGCCCTGCTTGCGGGCAGTGCCCTGGGTGCCCATGCGCAGACCGACGCGACCGATATCGATACGGTACACGTCACCGCCTCGCAGATCGCGCGTCAGGCCCTGGGTACATCGACCATCACCGCGGAGGACATTGCGCGCCGTCCTCCTGCCAACGACATCGCCGAGCTGCTGCGGACCATGCCCGGTGTCAATCTCACCGGCAACAGTGCGTCCGGCCAGTATGGCAACAACCGCCAGATCGACCTGCGCGGCATGGGGCCGGAGAACACGCTGATCCTGGTGGACGGCAAACGCGTCGGCGCCCGCGACGCCGTGCGCATGGGCCGCAGCGGTGAGCGCAATACCCGTGGCGACACCAACTGGGTGCCGGCGGAGATGATCGAGCGCATCGAAGTGCTGCGCGGTCCGGCAGCGGCGCGTTATGGATCCGGCGCCTCCGGCGGCGTGGTCAACATCATCACCAAGCGGCCGACGGGCGATCTGACCGGAGCGGTCGACCTGTACGGACTGGTACCCGAGCACAGTGCCGAAGGTGGCAGTGAGCGCGTGGGCCTGCAGCTGAGCGGCCCGATGACCGATGCGTTGTCCTTCCGCCTGTATGGCAACCTCAACAGGACCGACGCGGATTCGCTCGAACTCAATCGCGCGTTCGCCACCGCGCCGGGCACCGTACCTCCCGCAGGCCGCGAGGGCGTCAAGAACCGCGATGTCAACGCGCTGCTGCGCTGGGACATCAACGCCGGCCAGGTGGTGGAATTCGAAGCCGGTACCAGCCGCCAGGGCAACATCTATGCGGGCGACCGTGCCGTGAGCAACACCGGTACCTCCACGCCGGTCGATCTGGCGGCGCTGGCCGAGAGCGAGGCAGAGACCAACCGCATGTACCGCACCACCGGGGCGATCACCCATCGTGGCCGCTGGGGCGATGTGACCTCGCGCGTTACTGCTGCGGTGGAAGCGGTCAACAATTCGCGCATCAACGAAGGCCTGGCCGGTGGCCCCGAGGGCAGCTTCAACGGCACCGACTGGTCCACCTCCCGCCTGCGCAATTACCAGCTCGATGGCGAGGTCAGTTTCCCGACCACGATCGGCGCGGCGGAGAATGTCTGGACGCTGGGCTTCGAGCATCTCGACAGCCGCCTGACCGATCCGTATTCGATGAGCCAGTCCGGCAGCAGTGGCGGTGGCCTGCCGGGCCTGTCGGCCGATCGCGCGCGCGGCAAGTCCGATGCGCAGACCACTGCGGTCTTCGTCGAAGACAACATCTACCTGGGTGAACGCTGGATCGTGACGCCGGGCCTGCGCTTCGACCACCACAGCCAGTTCGGCAACAACGCCAGCCCCAGCCTCAATGCGCAGTTCCGCATCAATGGCGACTGGGTGGTGAAGGGCGGCATCGCACGCGCGTTCAAGGCTCCCAACCTCTACCAGTCCAATCCGGACTACCTGTACTACACCCGTGGCAACGGCTGTCCCAACGCACTGCCGAGCCTGGGCGCGGGCTGCTACCTGCAGGGCAACGCGGAGCTGGACGCCGAGACCAGCCTGAACAAGGAACTGGGCGTGGAATGGGCTCCGCAGAGTGGCTGGCAGGCCTCGTTGACCTACTTCCACAACGACTACAAGGACAAGATCGAGGCCGGGTATACCCAGGTCGGCCTCACCGCCGATACCCGTGGCCGGATCTTCCGCTGGGAAAATGCACCGAAGGCCATCGTGCAGGGCCTGGAGGGCAACCTGGTGGTGCCGCTGCTGGGCGAGCAGGGCGACCGGCTGAAGTGGAGCAGCAACTTCACCTACATGGTGGAGAACGAGAACAAGAGCACCGGCCAGCCGCTGTCGGTGATACCGCGGTACACGGTCAACACGATGCTGGACTGGCAGGCCACCGAAAAGCTGTCGCTGCTGCTCACCGGCACCTTCTACGGCAGGCAGGAGCCGGCCACCACCAACATCAACAACGATCCTCGCTGCACCGGAAGCTGCGATCCGTCGGTGGTGCTGCAGGATCGGGGGGCATACAACATCTGGGGCGTGAGCGCGCGCTACAGGGTTGCCGGGACGGTCAGCTTCGGTTTCGGCGTGAACAACCTGGCCGATAAGCGCCTGTTCCGCGAAGCCAACAGCAGCGACGCTGGCGCGGCGACCTACAACGAGCCGGGCCGCGCATACTGGGCCAGCCTGCGTTT